>JAJBTS010000061.1 GCA_020860885.1 Bacteroidales bacterium | reverse complement strand
TGCTTCATAGTTCTTGAATAGCCAATATTTAGTATATACATTCCTGAGTCTCTACCATAATAATTGATTCTTTCAATCCAGTTTATCTTACTATTTCGATATAATCCCTGATTGTAATACAAATATTTTTGAGCTCTCCATTCTTCATAAGAATGCATATCTAAGACATTTTCTGGAGCTTCTTTTTGTTCCTTTAAATAATCCATAGAATGAAATTTTTCTTCAAAATAAAGTGCCTTCAGATAATCAAAATTCTTTTTAAATGCTTGATCACTATATTTAATGGATTGAGTTATTGGATCAAATTGGGCTACATGACTAATTGTTGGGTCATAAGTTCCTTCTAACCCAAAATAATCCAATACATCCTGTTGCCAATTTGAATCCGGGGCAAAACTTCCATCCATCTGCATTTTTGCAAACACTCTCTGATTGCTATAAAAACCTTTGCCTTTCAATAGATTGTTCATGTTTTCGGATGTTACCGCTGCAAAAACAGCCGCCGATGCAGCTCCTTTAAGTGCAGACTTTCCTATATCATCACCGAAAAGCGCAGCGTCAATCATACCTGTGAGGGCTCCTTGTGCTGCTCCTAAGAGTAGGTTTCCACCAAATCCCAGACTGCTTCCTCCGATAGGGGCCAGCAATCCTCCTACTGTGGCGCTGGTTGCTCCCCGCCAGGCTCCATCCAGGAAAGACATTCCTTTACACAGTCCTCGGATTCCACCCATTATCCATCCCTGATCCATGCTGAAGCCTAAAGGAAGTAAGGATGGGATGAACATCGCCGTTAGTGCTGTAAATATGAACTCCCCGCTCGGATCCGTATACATCATTGGGTTATTAAGACAATAAGAATACCTGTTGTAGTTAAGCCAGTTGCCGGGAGCCTGCACATGCGGGTCGGGGCTGAGGAAGAGTCCGGCCTGCGGGTCGTACATCCTTCCGTTCATATTGATCAGGTTAAACTCTGGAAGATGTTCGTGCAGGGTATATCCCCGGTTGATTTTCAGCGTACGGTTTTCCGGAGTTTTCCAGTTGGCAGGATTGCGTCTTTTACCCCAGGGGTCGTAAGCGTATTCTTCTATCAGGTTACCGTTGGAGTTTGCCAAAGCCAGCAGGCTTCCTTTGTAATCCGTGTAGGTATGGTAAAACTCATCGCTTCCTGTCGAATTCTGGATATAAATACCCGCCAGACCGTTTCCTCCGTATACGTAATTGATTTTGCGGGTAACGTTTCCTGTTGTCTCTTCTTCGTAATTCCCGAGGTAATAGCGCGTAGTCGTTACTGCGCCGTTCTTCATCACCGACCTGATACGTTGTTCGTCGACTCCGTACGTGATTTGCAACTCCTTGTTGCCCTGCGTAACTTTTTTGACTTTCCTGAAATCGGTATATTGAATGTTTTGTTCTTCCTGGTACACAGCTCCCGCAGCGGGAGTAAAGCTATCCAGTGCATGCGGTTTGGCGCCGTAAGCCAGGTTGGTTCCGAATCCTGTTTTGGCGCTGATATTTCCCGTGGTCGTGTTGTACTGCTGGGTCCAGCTTTGCGCGCTGTTCCCGCTCAGATCCGAGACCGTCCACTTTTTCAGCCGGTTCATGGTGTCGTATTCGTAACTCTCTTTCAGGTTCCTGATAGAGTTCTGGTAAGAATTCAATCTTCCGTTGCTGTCGAACCCGTAACTCATCTGGAATTTGTTTCCCTGAGTCATCCCTGTCGGATAACCTTTGAAGTTGTAGGTATAATCCACCTGGTTGGCTCCCAGGGTGACGGAAGTCCATTGGCCGCGCGCGTTGCATTCCCTGACTGCCCATGGTCCTGAGTAATTTTTATTATCCCGGGTTTGTATGTGATTGCTGTATTCGTCGTATACATAATAAACGGTATAGCCTCCCGGGTACGTTTCCGAAGCAAGCCTTCCTACGGCATCGTACGACGTTTGGGTCGTAAACGTTTTTCCGGGCACCTTATCGGTAACCTCAATCACACGGTCGAGGTGATCGTAAACCCTTTCCTGCGTATGCTCTCCGGCTACTGCGATCTTTTTCAACCGGTAATGTTCATCGTATTCGTACGTTGTTTTCCTGTTTCCGCATTGTTCGTAGTTCAGCAAACCGTTGTTGTGGTAAGCATAGCTGGTTACGATCGCAGTGCTGTTGTGGATCTTCTGTTGATGTTTTTTGAGTTGTCCCCATCCGTCGTATTCCGTACTGACTACACCCGCATCGGGATCTGTGAGCGTGGTGCGGTTGCCTTGTAAATCGTATACAAAACTAATAGCCGAACCACCATCGGGTTTGGCGCTTTTGGGTTTGCCGGAAGCATAATAAGTATACGTCACAGCTTTTCCGTCAGTCTTGACTTTCTCCACCTGTCCGTCTTTATTCAGTACCGTTTCTGTTCTTCCCTCCGGCGAAACCACCGTAGTAGTTAATCCCGAATAAGAGAAAGTGGTCGTCCCGGAAGGAGATATCACGACAGAATCCCGTCCCAGAGAGTCGTACCAGTAAGAGAAATCCCAACCGGCGGCAGCCTCCGAACGGATAGGAGAAGATACCCCGCTTACTTCGCCTTTTTTCGTATACTTGGTAAAAACGTTTACCTTGCGGGATTTGAAATCGTACGTTTCCCGTATGATCTCTTGTCCGGCCCTGTTGTACCAGGTATAGACGGGAGCTTTTTCAGTCGCTTCTGCGATCGTACAATAAAATTTACCCTGGGTACCCGTATATCCTCCCGTAAACCAAAGGATGGAGTTGCGTTGCATGGTACCGTCGGGCAAATACGTTTCCGCCACTTGTCCCTGCCTGTTGTATCTGTAATAAGTCGTTCCCAAGCGGTCTTGCGTGGAGATCAGTTGTCCTTTAGGCTCGTCCCAGGTATAATTTGTGACTTCATCGAATTCATTGGTCTCGTTTGTAATAAAACGTCCGGATCGGGTATAGTTGCGTTGTACCGTGCGTGAGATTCCATTAGCAGTAGTTTTAATGGTGGCGGGCAGTCCGAAGCTATTTAGGTTCAGATATTCCGTAACCCTTTGATTGGCATGGCCGGGATCGGAGATCTCTTTGGTGAGGTTGCCTTTGTTGTCGTATTCGAAAGACGATACACGGGAATAAGATTCACTGCCCAGGATTTTGCTTCGTGTAAGTTTTTTAAGTTTGTTGGTACACCAGGAACCTTTGGTTATATATTCCATGGTTTGGGTCTCCACCCATTTGTCTTTCGTTGTTTTTACAGTCAGCGGATTGCCGTAATCGTCGATATGGGTGGTTTCTGTTTTCGAGCTTAAAGTAGTAAGCTCATCTTTTACGGTCTGGCTTTTCAGATACGGATATATCCTTTTTCCGCTGTAAGCTTTGTGGGTATATTCGTAGCTGGCAGAAGAAATCGGCTGGTTGTCGGCCGTATAAACCTTTTGCTGCCACATGTAAGGGTAAAAGAAGTCGGTATCGTACATGTATCTCGATACTACCCTCCGGTTTTGCAGTTTGCCGGTAGCGCTGATCTGCGAGAAACAAAGCAGGCCTTTTCCCTGCATGTGGAACTTAGCGCCCATGTATCTGTACTCGGTAATATCTTCGTACGAATCTTTATGAGTCAGCTTCTGAACGACATACAACGGGATCTGCACAGTTGCAACGGGAAAATAAACAGCTTCATTTCCTTTGGAATAAATGTCCGAGCCCGATAAAGACTCATAATTGAAACTGATCTTTTGGTCTAATCCGTTCACTATGTCCGTCACTTTCCCGGAGTTGTTGTTTGCATCGTACGGATAATACCTCCATGTTTTGTCGTCTGCATTGGCGAGACCTAATCCCTCTCCATAATCGTGTCCGTAAAATAAAATTTCCTGTCGCCCTGTGCCTTTGAAATCTCCGGAAATAACGTAACGGGAGATATTAGGCTTCGATGAAGCATGAACTTCGTCTTTTATTTCTTTTACAACCTGAAAATCATTTCCATCTGAACATAGCCAGGTTAATTTGTTGTAATAGGGATAAAAAATATTCTCTGTTTTCTTAAAAAGAGTCCCCAGAAGAATATCCGATTTCCCGTCTCCGTCGAAATCGAGTATGTTACACGTCTGCGCTTCCCTGTTGAAAGCAAATTGAAGTTGGGACAGATAAGGGTAGGTTGTTTTGACAAATGTTTTGTTGCCCTGGTTTAACAGAACAAACCACTTGCCGCTGGTATTGTTAACAATAAAATCGATTAATCCGTCGCCATTGAAATCTCCCAGTTCTATGAATTTGTCTTCGTGGGAGAATTGGGTATTTTCGCTTTTTGCACTATTGGTGTAGCAATTGGAGAGATTCCCTCCCTGATTCCAAAGAATGGTATATCCTTCATCGGTCAGGATCAGAAGATCGATCATTCCGTCGGCATTAAAATCGGCAGAAATCATTCGTTGAGGTTTATCCGGCAGCTCGACGGGAATCTCTATCCACTCGTTCACTTTTTTGTAAATATGGACTACATATTTTTTATCGCTGTTTTGCTGTTTTTCCACAAACAGGATATTGCCTTTCCCGTCATTATCTACATCAGCGATGGAACAAACAGGAGTCTCCTCGCTGTAAGACAAAGGAGAAGCTACGGTCGTAAAGCTTGCTCCGGAGATAATATAAAAGAGCATCCGTGCTTCTCCTGTGGTATCGAAATAAGGAATTACCAGGTTTTGATTTCCATTCCCATTCATATCCCCTACCAATTGCCCGGCTTGCCCGAAATAAATATCGCTTCCGAAGTAGTCAAAGAATATCGATCTTATGGTGTATACGAAAGAATGTGTATGGTAGTTATTAAATACGGTGTTTCCGTTTTCGTCCAGAGAACCGTATTTGATCGTGAAATTTGTATGGGAGAATTTGTATGGCGTTTCATAAGCTCTCACAATATCGCTGATCCCGTCTCCGTTCATATCCAGGGAGAAATACCAGTCTTTATCCGTAGATACCTCTCTTTCCAGGGCCGCATCGTGTGTGACTGTTGTTTTTACCGTCTGTATGGCAGGCTCTTCGGGAATATATTCCCAATGGAAAACCGTAGGATTGAACAGCTCTCCTTCTTCATCGCTCATTCTTATTTCTACCAGGCGGGAGTAAAGATCTTTCGAATATTTGAAAGCGTAATTGCGATGCAGTTTCCCGGAACTTTTCACTACGATGTTTCTAAGTATCTTATCTACTTTACCCGCTGTCTGGTTGTAATAGATAGGAATAGTATCGGGGCGTTGATCGTAAAAAAATTCAATGCTATGATCGCCGTAAGTTATTTTCCGTAGGTAGGAAAATAAGTTTGTATTTTCGTATTCGTAAGACATGGTTTGTCCGTTCGGACTTTCCACGTAATCCAACATCCAGCACTGGGCGGAAGTCATGCCGTTGGTAGTATAATCCAGCCGTCCGGAATGACTGCCGTATTTTAAGAGAGTACCGTCTTTGGTCTGCACTTCAAACCGGGAAGGACCGTTGCTGATACCTCTGAGTGTGTAAGAGGTTACTTTGGAAAATGTCTCTGTTTCCGTACGGTAAACGGCGCCGTTCTCTGCGTAGGACCCCGATATATGTACCAGACGGTTTCCATCCAGGGCATACGCATCGTCTTTGGTATTCTTCACGGCAGAAAAATATCCGTCGGAATACACATTCTTAGGAATCCGGTTGATCGCCGATAATCCTCCTATGTTGAATCCCCATCCGGCAATGCCGTTTCCTCCCTGGCTGTTGTAAACAAGCGACACCGAGGGTTGGACTCCTCCGGCCCCGGAAGGAACTTCAATAGGTACCTGGTATACGGCAGCTCCCGAAGGACTCACATCCGCACTGCCCGGTATCGTTCCTACCAGCTTTTTAGTAGTGAAAGATGTTGAAGGAGGAGAGATATAGTCGACCGGGAAAAGAATGTTCCTGTCGATCTTTCCCAGAAACTGGTTGTTGTTTTCTCCTTTGTAAGAAAATCCCGGTTTGAGAAAAATGGTATCGCGGGCTTTATACGTATGGTTTCCGGTATGCCTGTTGTTGATGGTAACGACCTTTTCCTGTGCCCGGCCCGGCGTGCTTACGGTACAAAGGATGCCGGCAAGAAGGAAGATCTGTATAAATATTAATAACGAATTTTTCATAAGATTCTGGTTGGGTTATTGTTTGATTACTTTCCATTCGGTTTGGTATTCTCCGATAAAGATTTTCAGAAGATAGATGCCATCGGCCTGAGAGGTAATATCTAGCTCGGTAGATGAAGCAATTCCTTCTTTTGCCATTACCTGTTTCCCCGACATATCGTACAGCCGGATCGCTGCCTTTTCATCCCGGGATAAATTCTCCAGCTCAATTTTCAAAAGCCCTTTCGTAGGGTTCGGATAAATACGGATGGTATGTTCGGCCAGTATCGCGGAAATAGCTGTGGGAGATTCTTCTTCCTCTTCCCGGATGTCGGATCTTACCATAGAGATCGTCTTTCCGGAAGTCCTGTTGCCGGCTTCATCGTACGTGAACTTTACGGTTTGAGCGAAGATGCCCGGGCAACCGCAAGTCAGGAAAAACAGAAATATACAAATTGCGTTTGTTTTCATGGCCGGTTCAGGGGTTAATATGGTTTATTTTTTCCTGTAATTCTTCGATCAGTTGCTGTTGCCTGATCACATAGAGCGTTAGTTCTTCAATTTTCTGAAGAAGCCTGACCTGTATATCGGCTACGCCGACGCCTTTTTCTTTTACTTCCGCTTCACTGGGAATTCCCGGCAGATGCTTCTTTTCCCGGATGTGTTTCTGAACTTCTTTCAATGTGGGGAGGGCATAGTCGTCTTCAAAAACAAAGTCGGCCCACGGAGTGGTGATCACTACTTCCTCGGCCCGTATCTTGCCTTTCACATCGAGTGTATAAGCCGGATTGGATTCCCCGATACCTACTCTTCCGTTCATACCCACGGTTAAGACAGAAGTGAAGCCCGACACACCGTACAGTTCGCTTCCCACTACAAATTTATCGTTTGCATCATCCCCGATATTTACCCGCAATTCGGATTTGTCGTTCGCAGAGTTGTAACGGGCCATAAACATCATGTCTGAATTTTCATAACGCTCTCCGAAATACAATTTCTTGCCGTAACTTCCCATAGGAGCGGCAACCGTTCCGAGCTGAATATCATCCGAAGCAAAAAGTTTTGCAGCTTTGATATTCCCGCTTACCTCTAACTTCTCCGTAGGAGTTATATTTCCGATGGCTACATTTCCGTTGGAATACAGGATCTTCATCCGGAGATTGGTGTTCGTATAGAAAGAAAGATCATCTGAGCTCCTTAAGGTTTTCGTATGAATGCTGTTGCTTCCTACGGTTCCTTCTGTATAGATAGAATTTTCTACATATAATTTGTAAACATTGGCTTCCTCTACATTCAGCCATCCGGTATGAATACTTCCCGGAACATCTAAAGTATATTTCGGATCGTTGGTTCCGATCCCTACATATCCATTGGGTTTGATAACAAAGAACGGGGAGGTGAACTGGGAGTCTGTCTTTTTAGCGGGGCCGATAGCAAAAGTGTTTGTATTGTACAGGGTTCCTATCGACCAGGGAGCGGCATTCAGGTAAGGGATCAGGTTGATAAATTGTCCGCCGGTGGCAGCACGTGTAAGAACCAGGTTGCCCTGATAGGTGTCCATCGACATGGTTCCTACGGATGCGATGCTTCCTCTTCCTCTTACTGTCAGGGGCAGAACAGGCTCGGTGGCGATGCCTAGTTTGTCCGAGATAAAAGTGGTGCCGCCGACATTCAATTGTTCGTGGGAGTTGTAGGTGTTTATACCGACTCTTTCCAGATAGGTAAAACCGTTCACGTCCATATTGCTGAATGTAGTGACGGGATTCACTTCCATGGAAATTCCCTGGTAGGAATGGGTTTGTCCGCTGATATTGCCGTCTGTTGTAAATACGATTTCTGCTTTCCCGCTGGGAAGGGTCGTGGTTATGATTCCGGATCTGGCTCCCGACAAACGCGCCAGAAGGGAACTCCGTACTCCGGTTTCCGTTACATTGTAAATGTCTACATAGTCGTGATTCAATTCCGTATCTATGATGTACTTTATCCGGACATATTCTTTCTCCGGTAAATCGATTGTATACCGTTCTCTGATATTGTCAACGTAAGCCTCCGGAGATATCCGGATGGTGGTTTCCTGTTGCGCGTTCGTATAGAGGGGTTCCTTTTGTTTTATCTCACCAGCTTCATTCTTCTGAATGGCTTTTCCTTGTTGCTCTTTTTTTAATAAGACCTGTTGTTTCTGGGTGTCCGTTAATAAGCTGTCTTTTGCCCGGGTAAATTCTCCCTCAATTTTTTCCAGTTCCCGGATCGCCTTTTCCAGCGATGTATCTTTTGCCAGGACTTCTTCTCTCCGCCTCATATATTCTTCCGTCTTTTCTTTCATACTTATTTTTTGTTCGGAAGAGAGGAGGAGTTCTTTTTCTTCTTTTTCCACGGCAAGAGCTGCTGCCTGTTGGACTGTAGTTTTTACTGTTTCTTTCTTCACCGGATTATCGGAATAAGAAGGAATACTTATCACACACAATAAAATAAAAATGTTAAGCGTTCTCATGAATGTAAAATTTTTTGGTTAGTATTAAGTTTTATTAAATG
>JAJBTS010000401.1 GCA_020860885.1 Bacteroidales bacterium | reverse complement strand
TACGTTCTACCTCATCTAAATGATAAGAGATTATTATAAGATTGTCTCCTTGTTTTTCTAAAACAGTCATAGCCCCTATCATATAATTTCCAGTCGGATCCAGATAATCACAATGACGACCGGAAGGATAAGAAGGGCCCTCACAAATGTATATCGGATAATTGTTTTTGTAGTTTATATTTTCTCCGTTCAGAGTAATCGTTCTTCCATTTGTAGTATCCTGATTTACTAATTGTAAATTATGAATATGTCCATTGAAAGCAAGTTGAATGTTGAGATTATTTAAATAGTCATCCCTCATTTCAAAATAAGGATTCTTTATAAAGGTACCCTCACTACATACTCCAAAAAAATTGATGTGATGAAATAAAATTCCTGTCCTTGAAGTATCCTTCTTTAAGGTCTTTAAAAATTCTTTTTGAGCTACACGAAGATCATAAAAATATTTTTCCTTGCTACCTTCCGGATAATTTCCATTTTGATTCACAGGATACATAACCCCAGTATCTAAAACCAATAGATCCATATCTCCGAATTTAATTAGTCCATAAGTCTGGCCGTTCTGGGCGAAATCAAGATATTTTTTCAGTACTAATTTTTCGTCTCCATAAGAAAAGCAAGTGGCATCATTACGGTAAAAACAATCATATTCGTGGTTACCGGGCACATAGATAGAAGGCACATGGCTGTTTTTAACCCATTTGGCAAATCTATCGATCCAATAAATATTTTCTTCTTCTTTTTGGAGATAATCAAGACAGTCTCCATTAAAAATGACTAAGTCGTGCCCCATAACAGAAGGAGATATTTTCTGCATAAGCTCTTCTAGAATATGTGTATAAAAATTCGCATGAAGATCATTAAATATAAGAATTCTCAAGTTATCCTGCGAATCCGGAATCGTTTTGAAAGAATATATTTCTGAATATTCTTCTCCCATAACTTGTTGATCATCACACGTATAAAAAGCATTGAATACACGATAATAATACCGTGTGTTAGCTGATAAATCGTTTAATTTGATGCGGTGGATCAGATCTTTACCTCCTCTGATTTTAATGCCTTTTCCTTGCACAACTTTCAGAGAGTCCGTACAGTACTCGATATTACCGTAACAATCCAATGAGGAAACCCATCGGACCACCATGCTATTGTGAGTTGGCGATTGAAGATAAGGAACAGTACGCATTGTACCGGAAATGTTATTGGCTTTTGCAGAGAATAGCAAAGATCCCCATAGGAAAAAGCATATCAACACTACTGAATTCAATTTGAACTGGTTTTTCATATATTTCGTATAATTTAAGTAAAAAGGTATCCCATTTCTGAGACACCTTGAATGTTTTTAATATACTAACTTGGAATTTTTTTATTCCCACGCTAAAGCGCTTGCTCCTAAAATAGCAGCTTCCGCATCGTTTAATCGCGATACAAGAATTTTAGTTTTCCCTTCAAAAACGTTCAGAATATGATCATCGATCTCTTTCTTCAAAGGTTCAAGCAAATATTTTCCTGCATGAGCCAATCCACCGAATAAAATAATAGCTTGCGGACTGGAAAAAGTGATAAAATCACAAAGAGCCTGTCCGAGCATTCTAGCCGTAAAATCGAATATTCTCAGGGCCATTTTATCGCCTTTCTCCGCTGCCAGATACACATCTTTGGAAGTGAGCGGTCTGTAGATAATTCCTCTCAAAAGAGATTCTTCATCAGGATTCAGTTCCAGAAATTCACGGGCAGTCCGCGCCACGCCTGTTGCCGATGCGTAAGTCTCCAAACAGCCTGTGCGTCCACATCCACACAATCTTCCGTTATTTCTAACTAAAGTCGAATGTCCTAACTCACCTGCAAATCCATCATGACCGACAACCAATTGGCCATTTGCTACGATTCCACTGCCTAGTCCTGTACCCAGAGTAATTACGATAAAATCTTTCATTCCTTTAGCTTCACCATAAGCCATTTCGCCCAAAGCAGCAGCATTGGCGTCATTCGTCAGTTTACATGGCAGGCCTGTAATATTAGTAATCAACTGAGCCAATGGCACAACTACCGTTTTTGCCCAGGGAATATTAGCGGCTTTTTCAATGGTTCCGTCATTCATATTTCCATTAGGAACTCCCATTCCAATTCCCTTGATCTTATCTTGCAGGGAATTTTGCATAATCAATTCATTGATCGCTATACCTAAAGCGTTCGCATATTCCTCGCCGTTGTTATAATCCGTTGTTGAAATTTGTCCGCGAAATAATATGGTACCTCTTGCATCTACTACTCCAAAAGCAGTATTGGTTCCACCCATATCCACTCCTATTACATAAGGTTTATTCATTGTGTTTCTCTTTTTAGATTTCTTTATTTGTTTTATTTATCCAACAAAAATAAGTTTTTTTATTAAAATACGAACAATTCCCATCGCCTATTTTTCTTTTGGCTCTTCACTCACAAAGAAAAAAGAACTCACGTTTAACTTTTCATGTCTTATTCGTTTTTTTTAGTTAGCTTTGTACAATTAATATTAAATATTTAAGACATGAGACTTATAATACAACAAGATTATCAGGAATTATCCAAATGGGCTGCATATTACGTAGCGTCTAAGATTAAGAAGGCAAATCCAACCCCTACTAAACCTTTTGTATTGGGATTACCTACGGGTTCTTCTCCTATCGGAATGTATAAAGCACTGATTGATTTAAATAAAAAAGGAATCATCTCTTTTGAGAACATTATAACTTTTAATATGGATGAATATGTGGGATTGCCCGAAGACCATCCTGAAAGTTATCACACATTCATGTGGAATAATTTCTTCCAACACATCGATATTAAGAAAGAAAACGTTAACATACTTAACGGAAATGCCAAAGACCTGGAAGCCGAATGTGCCGGTTACGAAGCAAAAATAAAAGCTGTAGGAGGAATAGACCTCTTTTTAGGAGGTATTGGCCCCGACGGTCATCTTGCCTTCAATGAGCCAGGCTCTTCCCTTACTTCCCGCACCCGGATCAAAACTCTTACCACGGATACTATCATTGCTAATTCCCGATTCTTTGATAACGACATTAACAAAGTTCCTAAAACCGCTCTTACCGTCGGTGTAGGAACTGTGATGGATGCAAAAGAAGTATTGATTCTTGTAAATGGTCATAATAAGGCAAGAGCATTGGCCCAGGGAGTCGAAGGAGGGGTTAGTCAGATGTGGACAATCACTGCCTTGCAAATGCATCCGAGAGGAATTATCGTCTGCGATGAGTTAGCCTGCTTTGAATTAAAAGTAGGTACTTACCAGTACTTTAAAGATATTGAAAAAAAGAATCTGGATTATAAATCTCTTTTATAATTTAAAGAAAGATATATCTATTGAAATAAAAAGCTCTCTCTTTTACCATTTCATGGTTTATAAGATAGAGCTTTTCCTTTTTTATTATAAGCATTAAAAGCTTCTCTTCAGTATCCATATTCTAAGAATATCTTATTTATGGGTTTATTCTTAGTATGAAACATTCTGTTATTAATAAAAGTTAGCTCAATATATTTTGATGAAAAAGATAATTAAATGGGGTATAATCGGATGTGGTAACGTTTGTGAGACGAAAAGCGGACCCGCATTTTATAAATGCGACCATTCATCGTTAGTTGCCGTAATGCGGCGTGACGCCGATAAGGCAAAAGATTTTGCAGAGAGACATCATGTACGCAAATATTATTCGCAGGTCGAAGAATTAATTAATGATCCTGAGGTTGATATTGTCTATATCGCCACTCCACCCGGAAGCCATGCCGAATTAGCCATCAGAGTATTAAAAGCCGGTAAGCCGGTATATGTGGAAAAACCTATGGCCACAACGTATCAACAATGCAAGGAAATGCTTGGTGCAGCTGAAGAATACAACCAAAAAATTTTCGTTGCTTATTACCGGCGCGAATTACCTTATTTTCTAAAAGTAAAAGAGTTACTGGACCAGCAGGTTATCGGAAAACTTCAAATAGTAAAAGGTGAATTTTTTCGTCCTCCCTATCCTACCGACCTGCAATCCGAAACACATACCTGGCGATTGAATAAAGAAATTGCCGGAGGAGGATATTTTTATGATGTGGCATCGCACACTATAGACATATTGATGTTTTTATTAGGTAAAATCGTAAAGGCTAATGGGATCACAGGAAATGTTGGCAATTATTACCCTGTCGAGGATACGGTATCGGCCTCTTTTTTATTCGAATCAGGGATTATTGGCAGCGCAATATGGTGCTACGTTTCCTCAGAGGATCATCGGAAAGATGAAATAACAATTCTGGGAGATAAAGGGAGTATCACTTTTTCTACTTTCTCCTTCAGTGATATTGTATTAAAAACAGGAAATAAAACGCAAACATTTAATTTTCCCCGGCCGGAACATATACAAATGAACTTAATCCAAAAGATTGTAGATGAATTGAATCACAAAGGAACAGCTCCTTCTACCGGAGAGACAGCAGCGCGAACAAACTATGTGATAGAACAAATTTTTCAGAACAAATAAATAGAATAAAATCTCGGTTGTACATCCGAGAATACCTGAGATGTACATCTGAGATCTCTGTAAATCCTTTTCACCAATACCCTGAGATGTACATCCGAGAGGCGCTCAGTTGTACATCTCAGCTGTTATACAAATAGTTTTACGGGAAGAGTAATAAGGTGTACTTCTTCCTGGAAATCAATCCATGCTTTAATAGTTTTATTTCAGAGACTTTAAAACAAAAAATCCCCGAACATAAAGTTCGGGGATTTATAAAGTATATTTACAGTATTTGGTATTTATTTTTTCTTTCTTCTAAACATATCAAATGCCATAGGAGCCGCTAAGAATAAAGAAGATATTGTACCGATAATAGTTCCTAAGATCATTGCAAATGAGAAACTGCGAAGCGTGTCTCCTGCAAAGAAAAAGATAATGATTAATACCAGTAAAGTACTAAAAGATGTATTAAATGTTCTGTTCAACGTGGAATTCAACGCACCATTAAACACTTCATATTTATCTGTTTTCGGATACAACTGGTTGTATTCACGCACACGGTCAAAGATTACCACCTTATCATTTACCGAATAACCGATCGCTGTAAGTATCGCCCCAATAAATGTCTGGTCGACTTCCAAAGAGAATGGAACAAAGCCCCATAAGATAGCATACATACCTAAGATAAAAATAGCATCGAAAGTCAAAGCAACAATTGTACTTACAGAATAAGAAAGATCTCTAAATCTTAGTAAGATATACAAGCCGATAGCAATAACTGCAAATATAACTGCCCAGACAGCTTTTTGTTTCAAATCGTCGGCAATACTTGGTCCCACTTTCTGTTGACTTTGGATATATCCGTTATCCATAAACTGAGTATAGGTTGTTCCTTCCGGCAATAACGGTTTTAAAGCTTCATATATTCTTTTTTGTATTTCTTCATCTACGGCAGGATCGGTTGATTCGATCATAAAATTAGTAGATATCCTTACCTGATCGGAAGAACCTATAGTGATTACACTAGGAGTATGATCTTCAAAATATGGGTCTAACAGTTCTTGCGCTTCTACCGTATTGATAGGTTGTTCAAATTTAATTACATAATTACGTCCTCCGGTAAAATCAATACCTTGATTTAATCCACGAGTTACAAAAACTGCAATACAAATTATTGCTATAGCTCCTAAGATTCCATAAACCATTTTTCTCTTTTTTAAGAAATCATAGTTAGGGTCAACCAGGAAGTTCTTTGTTAAACCGGTAGAAAATTGAAGATTTTGTAATTTACCTTTGGAGAATAACATTTCATACGTTAAACGTGTCAGGTAAACAGCAGTAAAGAAAGATACACAGATACCAATAATTAATGTAAATGCAAAACCACGGATAGGCCCTGTACCAAACAACAATAATATGATACCCGTTAACAAGGAAGTCAGGTTAGCATCAAAGATGGCAGAAAAAGCCTTTCCATAGCCTTCATCGATAGCTTTCTTCAAAGTTTTATCTCCGCGAAGCTCTTCTTTGATACGCTCGTAAATCAATACATTCGCATCCACAGCAATAGCCAATGCCAAAACAATACCGGCAATACCGGAAAGAGTAAGAACTACATGGAAGGAAGCCATTACTCCCAGGGTAAAGAATAAATTCAGTAACAAAGCTCCATTAGCAATTAAGCCCGGTTTAACTCCGTAAACAACCATTAAATAGATCATAAGAATGACCAAAGCTATAATGAAAGAGATGAAACCCTGATTGATTGCTTGTTGTCCTAACGAAGGACCAACAATATCTTCCTGAACTATATTTGCCCGAGCCGACATTCTACCCGATTTCAATACGTTCGCTAAGTCTTTTGCCTGTTCCGGAGTGAAGTTACCGGTAATCTGAGAAGATCCTCCTGTAATTTCAGCTTGTACAGTTGGGAAAGAATATACCACATCATCGAGTACAATTGCAATCTGACGTCCGATATTATCTTTAGTCAAACGAGCCCAAACTTTAGCGGCCTCACTCTTCATTGTCATGCTAACTTCAGCATAAGATGAGTATTGGCTGAAATGATCGGTAGCATCCGATATTACGTCACCACTCAGTACCGGTTTAGGTTTACCATCAATATAATTTACTTTCAGAGCAACCAATTCATATACGTCGCTATCATCGGACTGAGGTTTAACTGTCCATTTCAGGCTTACCCTGTTTGCATCTAATAAAGCTTTAACCTTCGTATTTTCAAGGTAAGCATTTATTTTCGGCATATCACTTTTGCGAGCCTGAGCTACTACCGGATGTTGATAAGGTTGATTCGGGTTTAAGCCCATTATAGCAAATAGAGGCCATTGAGAATTCTCTATAGCTGTTTCCTGGGCGATTTCTATTTCTTCTGTTCCGGCAATCGAATCGCCTTCAATTGTTTCATCCACAACCGCCAGTTCCTCACTTACTTCCGTTACAGTATTATCTGCCGGAGACGCTGTTTGTCTGCGTACAGCCTGAATAGAGTCGCGAATAATATTATTGGCTTGTATAAGTGTATTGTGAATTTCCGATTCAAAATAGGTTTCCCAGAATTCAAGATTAGCAGTTCCCTGCAACAGATCGCGCACACGGTCGGGATCTTTCACACCAGGAAGTTCTATAGAAATTAGTCCTTCTCTGTCTAAGTTTTGTATGTTCGGTGCAACTACCCCGAATTTATCAATACGATTACGAAGAACGTTGAATGAATTCTCATAAGCACTTGTAAGTTCTCCTCTCAAGACACTGATCACCTCTTCGTTAGAACTTTGAGGTTTAATCCGGTCTCTTAATTCATAAGTACCAAAAATAGCCGAAAGTTTAGCATTCGGATCTAATTCTCTATATGCATTTGCAAATGCAGTCATGAAATCGTTCTGTCCTCTGCTCTGAGCCTCCGTTGCTCTAACCAAAGCCTGATTAAAAACAGGATCCTGGCTATTGTCGGACAGTGATCTTAAAACATCAGCTGCCGCAATTTCCATGATAACATTCATACCGCCTTTTAAGTCAAGCCCTAAGGTAATTTCCATAGAGCGAGCTTTTTCCAGGGTATAACCTAACCAAACTTTTTCTTTAGCAAGAGAGTCAAGATACTGAGTCTCCAATCTCGGATCGCCTCCGGCGTACTCTTTCGCTTGTTTATAATATTTATTCGTCACTACAGTAAACGATAAATAAAATAAGCTTACCAAGGTAAGCGCAATAGCGAGAAACTTTACAAGTCCTTTGTTTTGCATTTGAATTTTTATTTTATTTTGACATTAATTAGCTATACAGGTTCGTTTTTCAGCCCGCAAATATAGTCTTTTTTGAAATATTTTACAAATTATTGCTTATTAATAATATGTTCTACAATATATTCCGGCCTTTCTTTTACTTCATCAAATAAAATTCCGATATATTGCCCTAAAACTCCAATTGTTAATAATTGAACTCCTCCGAAGAAAATAATTGCAATCATTAACGAAGTCCATCCACTTTCCGCAGAGGTATATCCGAAAAGTTTTCCGAAAACAGACCACAGACCCATTAATATTCCTATGAGCACAGCTACAAATCCTAAGCTTGTCGCTATTTGCAAAGGTTTTTTAGAAAAATAGAATAAAGCCATAGAAGCAAATGAAAACATTTTCTTCACCGGGTATTTACTCTCTCCTCCAATGCGTGGTTTACGTTGGTAGTAAAATGGAATTTGTTTAAATCCTACCCAGGAAATCAAACCTCTCACATATTTCCCCCGTTCTTTAAATCTATTGAATTCTTGGATAATACGGGAATCTATGAGTCTGAAATCGCCGGCATCCAGAGGGAATTTCTCATCTGAAATCTGATTGAATGTCCGATAAAAACGTTTGGCTGACCAAAACTTGAAACGGCTTTCTCCCGAGCGGGTTTGACGAACACCATAAACTACATTTGCCTGTTCTTGTTCTATTTTGTAAATCATATCAGGAATAAGCTCAGGGGGATCCTGCAAATCGGCGTCCATTATTACAGCAAAATCACTATTGCAATGGTGTATACCTGCCGTAACAGCAGCCTGATGTCCAAAATTCCTGGAGAAATTAATTACTGTAACCTGCTGATCTGCCAATGCTATATTTCGTAAGATCTCCAGAGACCGGTCGGTACTTCCGTCATTAATATATAT
>JAJBTS010000436.1 GCA_020860885.1 Bacteroidales bacterium | reverse complement strand
CACAATTTCAGCCCACAAAAAAAATAAAAAGTGCTCTTATTTCCGTATTCCACAAAGAAGGATTGGATGAGATTTTAAGCAACTTGCATAGTGAAGGTGTTGAATTTTATTCAACAGGAGGAACACAATCGTTTATAGAATCGTTAGGTATGCCTTGCCATGCAGTAGAGAATCTGACCGGTTACCCTTCGATATTGGGCGGACGGGTAAAAACACTGCATCCGAAAGTCTTTGGCGGAATATTAAACCGTCGGGAAAATCCGGAAGACCAACAGCAGATACAGGAATACGAAATCCCTGAAATCGATTTGGTTATCGTGGACCTTTATCCCTTTAGAGAGACTGTAGCTTCAGGAGCTGACGAAGGAGCTATCATCGAAAAAATAGATATCGGAGGAATATCTTTGATCCGGGCTGCCGCCAAAAACTTCAAAGATGTAGTGATTGTGGCATCTAAAGATCAATATTCCGCATTGAACGAAATGCTGGCGAAGCAAGGTGCCGAATCGACATTGGAAGACCGGAAATGGTTTGCGAAAGAAGCTTTTGCCGTTTCTTCCGGTTACGATACAGCTATCTTCAATTATTTTGATAACAGCGAAGGAAGTTATTTCCGCCAGGCGGTCGATAACGCTATGCCTTTGCGCTATGGAGAAAATCCCCATCAAAAAGGAATTTTTTACGGCGATTTTGGCTCGGTTTTTGAACAACTACACGGAAAAGAAATATCATACAATAATTTGTTGGATGTAAACGCAGCTATCGATTTAATTTCTGAATTTGATGAGTTGACATTTGCAGTTTTGAAACACAATAACGCGTGTGGTATTGCTTCCCGCCCTACAGTTGCGGAAGCCTGGACCTCAGCATTGGAAGCTGATCCTGTTTCTGCTTTCGGCGGTATTCTGATCTCTAATACAAAAATTGATAAAGAAGCTGCGGAAGAAATTAATAAAATTTTCTTTGAGATCATTATTGCTCCGGCTTACGATTCAGATGCGTTAGAGGTTTTGAAACAAAAGAAAAACAGGATAATCCTGATCCAGAAACAAGGCCCGCAGGGCGTAGTTCAATATCGCTCCCTATTAAACGGAGTTTTGGCTCAGGATAAAGATGAGAGTATACAGAAAGAAGCGGATTTGAAAGTTGTAACACATAAAGCCCCGACTCCGAAAGAAGTTGAAGATCTTTTGTTCGCTAACAAACTGGTGAAAAATACGAAATCCAATGCCATTGTATTGGCTAAAGATAAACAATTAATAGCCAGTGGTACGGGGCAGACATCTCGGGTAGATGCGCTAAAACAAGCGATCGAAAAAGCAAAAACATTTGGTTTTGACCTTCAGGGAGCTGTTATGGCTTCAGATGCTTTCTTCCCTTTTCCAGACTGTGTGGAGATCGCACACGAAGCAGGTATAACTGCTGTTATTCAGCCGGGAGGTTCGGTTAGAGATGATCTTTCAGTAGATTATTGTAATAAAAATGATATGGCAATGGTAATGACGGGTGTCCGTCACTTTAAACATTAAGAAAAAATGGGATTATTTTCTTTGACGCAAGAAATAGCAATGGATTTGGGTACCGCGAATACCATTATTATTCAAAATGGTAAGATTGTGGTAGATGAGCCTTCCGTTGTAGCTTTGGATAATCGGACGGATAAATTATTGGCTATAGGTACGGAAGCTCAAAGAATGCATGGAAAAACTCATGCCAACATAAAAATAGTAAGGCCGCTCCGTGATGGAGTTATTGCTGATTTTGCTGCCGCGGAATTGATGATTCGGGGCATGATCAAGATGATAAACAACAAAAATCGTCTTTTCCCTACTTCTTTAAGAATTGTCGTTTGTATTCCGTCGGGTAGTACGGAAGTTGAAATGCGGGCGGTCCGTGACTCTGCAGAACATGCAGGCGGACGTGATGTATATATGATTTACGAGCCCATGGCTGCAGCCATAGGTATTGGCCTCGATGTGGAGGCTCCCGAAGGAAATATGATCGTGGATATAGGCGGAGGTACTACCGAGATTGCAATTATCTCTTTAGGTGGTATTGTTTCCAATAAATCGATCCGGATTGCGGGAGATGACCTTACGGCTGATATTCTGGAATACATGGGGCGCCAACACAATATGAAAGTCGGAGAACGTACGGCCGAATTAATCAAAATGAATGTCGGATCGGCTTTGGTAAACCTGGAAGATCCCCCGGAAGATTATGTGGTATTTGGTCCGAACCGTATGACGGCTTTACCCATGGAAGTGCCTGTCTCTTATCAGGAAGTAGCGCATTGCCTGGATAAATCAATCTCAAAAATAGAAATGGCTGTTCTGAACGCTTTGGAAAATACCCCTCCTGAATTGTATGCGGATATCGTTCGGAATGGTATTTACCTGGCCGGTGGAGGAGCATTGCTGAAAGGTCTTGACAAACGGTTACAGGATAAAATTAATATTCCATGCCATATCGCTGATGATCCTTTGCATGCAGTGGCAATAGGAACAGGGGTTGCACTGAAAAATGTACATAAATTTAAATTCCTCCTTAGATAATTGAGAGAATTATTTAACTTTATTCAGAAAAATGTACATTGGCTGCTGTTCTTATTATTGGTTTTTCTGTCTGTCTTACTGATTGTAAAAAATAATCAATATCAACGAAGTAAATATCTGTCGGTAGCCCACGAAATCACAGGGCGGATTCACGCCGTTTCCAGTGGTATTCAGTCTTACATGAACCTGAATACTGAAAATGCGGATTTACTGAAAAAAATATCGGATCTGGAAAATGAAGTGTATTTCTATAAAAGAACTATAGAATTATTAAATAATACCACTCAGACGGAATCTATTGAAATAGACTCTTCGAGTGCTCTGGTTTACAATTTTATACCTGCCAGAGTTGTTTATAATAATATTTCAGGAACAGAAAACTATATTCAATTAAATAAAGGTTCTGAAGATGGAATAAAGCCGGATATGGGAGTAATGGCTCCTAATGGAATCGTAGGTGTTATTATGAATGTATCTCCCCATTATTCCATTGCTATTTCCGTATTAAATCCGAAATTTCAACTCAATTGTAAACTGAAAGATAAAAATTATTTCGGTCCTCTTGTTTGGGACGGTAAAGATTTTCAATATACTTATCTTGAAAATTTACCCAGTCATGCGGAATTTGAAATAGGAGATACAATAGTAACCAGCGGTTATTCCGCTTTTTTCCCGGAAGGATTGCCTGTAGGTACTATCGTCGATTCCCGGAAGCAGAAAAACGACAACTACAATTCTGCCCTTGTACAATTATTTGCCGATTTTAGTACATTAACAGAAGTAATGATCATAGAGAATAGTTACAAAGAAGAACAAAACAATTTGCTAAGAAATATCAGAAAGTAAAATGGGAAATACCTGGTTGAAGTTGATATTATTGTTTGTTCTGTTATTCTTTTTACAGGTCTGGTTGTTCAATAAGATTCATCTTTTTGGTTATGCCACTCCACTCCTGTACATTTATCTGATCCTTAAACTGCCGGTAGATATGAACCGGAATGTAGTTGTGGTTATTGCCGCTTTAACCGGTCTTTTGATAGATGTTTTCAGTTATACGTTAGGTATGCATATGTTGGCTACCGTGGTAGCCGGTTTTATGAGATATTATCTTTTAAAGATATTTACGCCGAGAGATATGTTCGAGTCTGTACTTCCTTCTTTTAGTTCTTTTGGATACAGCTTGTTTTTACGGTATGCGGGGTTTGTTGTCTTGATTCATCATATCCTGTTGTTTTCCATAGAATCATTGTCTTTGTTTGACCCTGTAAATCTTATATTACGAATTGTTGGAAGTTTTATTCTTACTATGTTTCTTATCTTTGCATTTGAAAGCATTAATTTAGGTTCATTCAAAAAGTGAAAAATAAAAATTTCAATCCGGAATCCCGTAAGGCTTTTTTAGTCGGATTCATCTGCGTAGTTGTCCTGATCTATTTATTTCAATTGTTCAGGTTGCAGGTACTTAGCCCTGATTATAAGGATTGGGCAGATAGCAATGCATTTCTTAAAAAAACTCAATATCCTTCCCGGGGTGTTATGTATGACCGTAACGGCAACCTTTTGGTATACAATCAGCCGACCTATGAAGTAATGGTCGTAATGCGCGAGACCCAGCCATTCGATACATTGGCTTTCTGCAACGCTGTAAATATTGATATGGAGACTTTCAGAAAAAGAATGCAGGACATCAAAAACAGGAAATTAAATCCGGGTTATTCTTCTTACACTCCGCAAACATTTTTAACCCAACTGGGAAATAAAGAATATGGTATTCTTCAGGAATCTATCTATAAATTTCCGGGATTTTATATTCAAAACAGAACAGTAAGGGAATACAATTATCCGAATGCAGCGCATGTATTAGGCTATATTGCTGAAGTGGACAAGCAGAATATGTCGGATGATAATTATTACATGAGGGGGGATTGTATAGGAAAAACAGGAATAGAAAAATCTTATGAAGAATACTTGAGAGGAGAGAAAGGTGTTGAGATCCTTTTGCGCGACGCTCATGGCCGTATTAAAGGTAAGTACGAAGAAGGTATTCATGACGTAGCTCCTGTTTCCGGGAAAGATCTTACTCTTTCTATCGATATGGACTTGCAGGCGTATGGAGAAGAGCTGATGAAAAATAAGTTAGGTACCATAATCATGATTGAGCCTAAAACCGGTGAGATCCTTTGTATGGTTTCTTCTCCCACTTACGATCCGTCTTCCCTTGTTGGCCGGCAATTCAGCAAAACTTTTTCGGAACTGGCAAAAGATCCTTATATGCCTTTGATAAACAGGGCAATGAATGGGACTTATCCGCCGGGATCTACTTTCAAGACGGCTCAGGCATTAACTTTCCTTCAGGAGAATATTATTACTCCAAATACTGTTTATAGTTGTTACGGCGGATTTCCTCCGGGAGGAGGTCGCCCGAAATGTCATGGACATGCGTCTCATATAGCGTTGGCTCCTGCTATTGGAACCAGTTGCAACTCTTATTTTTCCTGGGGCTTAAAAGCAATGTTGGAAAATAAAAAATACGGATCCATTCAAAACGCTATGGATAAATGGCGGGATTATATGGTAGCTCAGGGTTTTGGGTATCCATTAGGAGTCGATATGCCCGGAGAAAAACGAGGCATGATACCGAATAGCCAGTATTACGATAAGTGGCACCGGGATGCAAACGGACGTCCGTGGTGGAAAGCGATGACAGTAATTTCTATTGCTATAGGACAGGGAGAAGTAACTCTTTCTCCTATACAAATATGTAATTTGTCGGCAACCATAGCTAACCGCGGATTTTTTTACACCCCTCATGTGGTAAAAGAGATCAGAGATACTCCGTTGGACGAGAAGTATACGAAGCCTCGTTATACCGGGATCGATTCGAAACACTACAATCCCATAGTTGAAGGTATGCGTATGGCTGTAACCGGAGGTACCTGTAGAGCGGCTAATATCCCGGATATAGCTGTTTGTGGTAAAACAGGGACGGCTCAGAACAGCGGACGGGACCACTCTATTTTTATGGCATTCGCTCCTATGGAAGATCCGAAAGTTGCAGTCATGGTTTTTGTGGAAAACGGTGGCTTCGGCGCTTATTATGCTGTTCCGATGGGTAGGCTCATGATTCAGAAATACCTGAAAGGGGAAATCCCCGAAGAAGATAAATGGATTGAAAATAATATGAAAAATTCTGTAGTTTTACGAAGTGTCTTACAGAAAAATTAGTATATGGAATACAGTCGACTGGTGGACGATCGCCCTTTACCTTATTTTAGTTATAGGGGGATGGTTTAGTATTTATACTTCTACCTACGATTTTGATCAGCCCGGAATGTTTGACCTGTCGACCCGTACAGGTATGCAGCTACTCTGGATCGGATCTTCCCTGCTCATTGGTTTCTCTCTCCTTCTAATAGAAAAAGACTGGTATGAACTGTTTTCCGTCTGGATTTACGCTCTCGTCATTCTTCTCTTAATTGCCACTATCTTTTTAGCGCCGGAGATTAAAGGTTCGCGATCGTGGCTGGTTATTGTTCCGGGGGTTCTTCAGGTTCAACCGGCAGAATTTGCAAAGTTTGCAACAGCTCTGGTTCTGGCGCGGGTCTTAAGTCTCTATAAATTTGATATAACTCACTGGAAAAGAACCCTTCTGATTTTTGGGATTATCATACTCCCTATGATATTAATCCTTTTGCAGAAAGAGACGGGTTCTGCTTTGGTTTTTTTGGCTTTCTTCCTGGTTTTGTACAGGGAGGGAATGCCCGGAGCTATTTTATTTTCGGGGTTTGCAGCCATCTTGTTTTTTGTTTTAGCTATCCGGTTTGGAGAAGATGTGTGGGCCGGAAATACTCCCGTCGGAATATTCCTCGTCCTTATTTCTATCCTAATTTTCATGCTGATCATTCTTTATAATTACAGGAAGGGGAGGCATCATGCGAAGTATATTGTAATCGGATTGTTGGTTGTAGGAGCGATTTCCGGAGGAATATATTCCTTCTTTCCGTTTAATTTGTGCTGGGTAGCGGGAGGCGCTGTCGTTCTTGTTGTCCTGTATTTGTTGTATCTTTTTTTGAATTACCGGGCTTCTACTTACCTTTGGGCCGCTGTTTTTGCGCTTGCTTCGGTTGTGTTCTTATATTCGGTAGACTATGTTTTCGATGAGGTTCTGGAGCCTCATCAGAGGATAAGGATCCAGGTTACTTTAGGAACTATAGATGATCCGAGTGATGCAGGGTATAATGTTAATCAGTCGAAGATTGCAATCGGATCGGGTGGTCTGACCGGAAAAGGATTCCTAAATGGAACACAAACCAAACTGAAATATGTTCCTGAACAGGATACCGATTTCATATTTTGTACCATCGGAGAAGAGAAAGGATTTGTAGGAGCCAGTGTGGTCTTACTCTTGTTCCTGATACTTATCCTTCGGTTAATCTATCTGGCAGAGCGACAGAGATCAACATTTAACCGGGTGTATGGCTACAGCGTAGCGAGTATTATATTCTTCCATTTAACTGTTAATATAGGTATGGTGATCGGCATTACACCGGTAATTGGCATACCGCTTCCTTTCTTTAGTTATGGCGGTTCCTCCTTATGGGCATTTACTATTCTTCTGTTTATTTTCCTGCGTTTAGACGGTGCCAGAAACGACAGATTGTAACATTATGTAGTACAATTTGTTCAACATTAATATGTTAATTATTTGTTTTTAACCGTAAAATTTATTTCCTTTGTGGCTGTAAAATTAAATGATGGAAAAAACTTTAGTGATTCTAAAACCATGTACGCTTCAAAGAGGCTTGATTGGAGAAGTAATCAGCCGGTTTGAACAGAAAGGCCTCATCCTTGCGGGGATGAAAATGGCATGGTTGTCGGATGAAGTTTTAAGTGAACACTATACACATCAAAAAGATAAACCTTTTTTTCAAAGGTTAAAGGATTCTATGAATACTACACCGGTTGTTATCTGTTGTTGGAAAGGAGTGGATGCGGTATCTGTCGTTAGAACTATGATTGGTGCTACGAATGGACGAAATGCATTGCCCGGAACAATAAGAGGAGATTACAGTGTCAGTGTTCAGGAGAATATTGTACATGCTTCGGACTCAATCGAAACAGCAACTGTTGAACTAAAAAGATTTTTTAACGACGATGAATTATTTTCATATGATCCGGTGTTGTTATCTAATCTTTATGCAAATGATGAAATCTAAAAACAATTGAAGAACGAAAAGAATGATTAACAAATTTGGAAAAATAGCTGTTTTAGGACTTGCCGGTATAGCTATTTCTTTTACAACTGTTCATGCTCAGGATCATGTAAAAAGCACTAAGGAAGAATTTCAAATACAAAAGTTAGAATCAGACCCCAATTTAATGGCAGATAATATCAGCTCCGGTTTTGAGTTGGTAGCGGTAGACTCTATGTTGTTAAATATGGCTCTCAAGATGGAAGGCCATACTGTCGCAGATGAATTATATGATGACATGTGGGATACTGAATATGTGAAAGCATACTCCGAGGTCAAAGTCCCGGATCAGTTTACTATTGATGTATCTGAATTTATAATGCCTATTGAAGGAAGAGTGACTTCTGATTACGGACCCAGAAGAAGACGATTTCATTACGGAACGGATTTTAAACTTCAGACCGGAGATATCGTGCGCGCTGCTTTCGACGGAAAGGTAAGGGTAAAACGTTACGAACGTCGTGGATATGGATATTATCTGGTCTTAAGGCATCCCAATGGCTTGGAAACTGTATACGGCCATCTCTCTAAATTCCTGGTAGATCAGGATCAAACCGTTAAAGCCGGAGAACCCATTGCTTTAGGTGGCAATACCGGAAGATCAACAGGCGCTCACCTGCATTTTGAATTCCGTTTCTTAGGACAGGCTATAAATCCCGGAGAAATAATAGATTTCAATGATTTTTGCATCAAAGACGATATGTATGTCTTCAATAAAGCAAAATCAGGAAAAGCAAGTGGGTCTAAATCCAATAAATATACAGCAAAAGGTAATAGTAAAATCAAATACTATAAAATAAGAAAGAATGATACTTTGGGCGCTATTGCCCGGCGGCATGGAACAACGGTAAGTAAAATATGTAAGCTAAACAATATAAAGCCTACCACAACTTTAAGGATCGGAAGATCTATACGATTGACTTAATAAAATAAATATCATAACAAAAAAG
>JAJBTS010000337.1 GCA_020860885.1 Bacteroidales bacterium | reverse complement strand
ATTTATTCTCACAAATCAAAGGGTGATGGGAATTCCATTATAAAAATCCAGTATTTTTGTTCTGAAAATATAATCATATTTTGCCTGCACCTCTTCCGACTGGCTTTGAACCCATTTCGTTTTCGCTTCGTTAAATTCAAAAACAGATGCCTTTCCGACATCATAACTCTCCTGGGCATACCGGAAGGATTCGGAGGTAGCTTTCACTGCTTTTCCTGAAGCTTTATATTTTTCTTATGCAGAGGTTGCATTCAGATAGGCAGTCTGGATTTCTTTATATAAAGTTTTTTTCAGGTTCTCAAGTGTCAATTGTTGATTGGATATGTTTATTTTAGCAGATCTTACCTGATTTCTTGTTGAAAAACGATTGAATATAGGAATATTTAAACTCAGGCCAATATATTCTCCTGCATTATTTTTCCACTGATCTTTAAATGAACTAATACGAGGAAGCTGTGTTTCCGGGTCCACTTTTCCTCTTAAATCATAATTGTAGTAATAGCTTGTTCCATATCCCAAATTCATATTAATTTTAGGATAATAATAGGACTCCGCTATTTTCACATTTTTCCCTGCACTTTGAACCTTATATTCCTGTCCTTTAATCACAGGTTTAATAATTACAGCAGTAGAATAAATCACCTGAGGAGGTTGAACACTACTCACATATTCGTTTATTACGTTATCTGAAAGAGGGGCAACAATATCAAAATAAACATCTTCTTCCAATTCCATATTTTGTTTAAGATCCAGAAAAGCCAGTGCCAGATCATTCTCCGCCTGCACGACCGATAATTCATCTTTAGCAACCTGAGCTTCCATATCGTATAATTGAGACAAAGGCACTTTACCCACCTCTACCAAAACCTGTGTTTTTTCAATCTGAGATTTTGACAAGACCAGCTGTTCTTCATTAATTTTAAGTATCTCTTTGCAAAAAAGCACTTGTAAATACAAAGAAGCAATATTTAAAGAAAGATCCTCTTTCGCTTTTTCCAGATTTGCAGTGGCTGCTTTCAATTCTAATTTATCCCTTGCCACTTCATTATTAATTCTGAATCCTGTAAAGACCGGAACCGATGTCCCTACAGAAAATCCTGTGTTCGATAAAGTTTGACTATCATACAATCCTGATTCGAGCTGAGTCCGTCCAAACGACCATCTTTGATCCACTCCTGCAGTTAGATCCGGAAGGCGGCTCATTTGAGAAGTATTTACAGCTATTTCCGCATCTTGTTCCCCCAGTTCCAATTGTTTTATGGAGATATTATTAACTATAGCATACCGAATACAATCTTCCAATCTCCAAAGCTTTTCCTGAGCATTCACGAATCCCAGAAAAAGATAGCATGCTAACAAAAAAGTAATTTTTTTCATCCCTTCTGACTTTTTACTTTAGTATTTATCACACCCCCTCTTAATTTATCTTCTTTTGTCAATCCACTTTTTACTTCAATATTAATTCCGTCCGACATACCTATTTCTATGAGCTTTTTCTCAAAGACCTGCTCACTTTCCATTCCTTTTAAAAGATGCACATATGCAGAATCATTACTGAATTCAACAGTATGTTCGGGAATAGATAAGACATCTTTTACGCTGGCTAAGACAATCTCAGCATTGGCACTATAGCCTGCTCGAATAAACACAGAATCAGGAACATTCACGGCTGCTTTTATTTCAAATAAAACCGCACCGCTTTGTTCGGTTCCTTTCGGTGAAATATATTCCAGCTGAGCATCAAACTTTTTTGTATTAATCGCTCCTATTGTCAATACAATAGGCATGCCTTCCTTCACTTTTCCAACTTCTGTTTCATCTATATTTCCTCTAAAGATCAAATCGTTCATATTGGCTACAGAAGCAATGGTTGTTCCATCATTAAATGTATTCGCCTGTATAACGGAATTACCTGTTTTAACAGGAACATCCAGAATCATTCCGGTTATCGTAGAACGAATCTGGGTATTGCTTAGGTTGGCATATCTCTTACTTAATCCGTCTCTCACTATATCGAGGGCATCCTGGGCATTGGTTTTCTCTTCCTGTGCTTTTTTATAGGTTGCTTCGGAAGTGTTATATTCTTCCTGCGCAATGATGCCTCTATCAAATAACTGTTTCTGACGGGCAAATTCTTCTTCTATTTGTTTCAGATTAATATCTGCAATTCTCAAACGAGATTCGGCCGAATTCAATTGTCCCATTTCGGGAATCACTTTTACGGTAGCAATAACATCTCCCACTTTTACCATTTCTCCGGCTTCCTTTAAGACCTCAGAAATAATTCCGGATATCTGTGGTTTGATTAATATTTCATCCCGGGGTTCTACTTTTCCTGTTGCAATTGTTTTATTTTCAATAGTAGCAATAGTGGGAGATACTATATCATACATGGTTACCTTAGGACGGGATTTATTCCACAGGAATACAAATGTCGATATCACTATTGCAATTACAATGCAAATCAAAATTATTTTACCAACTTTCTTCATAATATATTTATATTTCATTTTTATTCTTCACGAATAGCGTCAATCGCTTTTATATGTAAAGCTCGCATGGTTGGAATACCTCCTGCCGTCAATCCGCAAACGAAGAGGATGACACTGGATATAACCGCCGTATTAAACGAAACCGAAGGATTAGAGATGAACATATTCTCAGCCTCCTGCAACCAATAAACATCTGCAATATTTAGCACCATTACTCCTAAACATAATCCTAACATTCCGGCCATTAATGTTAATAATAAACTTTCCGACATAATTTGGGAGACTATTGTAAAAGGTTTGGCTCCCAGAGCCCTACGAATGCCGATTTCTTTTGTCCGCTCCTTCACTGTTACCATCATAATATTACTTACTCCGACTATTCCGGCAATTAATGTTCCCGAGCCTACAATCCAGATTAATAAAGAAATTCCAAGAAACAGATATTTATACATATTAAATTGCTCTTCCAGATTTTCGCTCCATACCGCCTGAGTGTCTGTTGGCGAAATATTATTAGAAGCTTTTAATTTTTCTTCCATTTTCTCTGCAACCTGTTTTACAGAATAATCAGGTAAAGCGGTAGCACACATTATATGAATGACATCTCCCCGATTGTTGATTTGTTGCATAGTAGTAAAAGGAATGGAAATAGATTCGGCTGTCCTCCCTGCCAGGCTCAGTGAAGCAACTCCTTCTGCCACTCCTATTATCTGGTAATATACACCATTCACGCGAAGGTATTTACCTAAAGGTTCCTCTCCTGAAGAAAATAATTCTTCATAAACTTTGGTTCCGATTACACAGACTTTCCTACGGGTTGCTACATCAATCTCATTGATGAACCTTCCTTTTGTTAAAAATTGATTTTCTATTTTATCATAATTCGCATGCAGACCTTTTAGTGCGTATGTACCCACATTATCTCCATATACCGTATTACCTTCCGAACGGCCCCCGAACAATACAGGAGAAAGGACATCAATTTCCGGGATTTCTTTTCTTAACAATTCCAAATCCCGGTTGTGCATATCCCAGGATCTTCCTTTTTGAAAACCTTTGTAAGGCTCGCTGGTGAGAGTAGTTCCAAGAAAACAAGAATTAGTAGCAAAGCCTTCCACCTGATTAAAAATCCCCCGTTGCATACCTTCTCCAAATCCCATCATAATTACCAGCATAAAGATACCCCAGAATACACCAAAACCAGTAAGCAAACTTCTTACTTTATTCCGGGTAATGGTAACCCATATCTCTTCCCATCTGTCTAAATCAAACACAACTCTTATAATTAATCAATTAAAGGATCTTTCCATCCTCTTGTAATAAAATTCATTCTGCTCGCATGGCTTCTACCGGAGATATTTTGACAGCCCTCAAAGCAGGAAAATAACCGGCAATCAGCCCGGAAAAGATCAGTACGAGCATAGCTCCGACAGCTATATTTACATCAATGGTAGGATTTTTAAAAGCCTGAGCCAACCCTTCCATTCCCGGAGATGATAAAGCTGTATTGACCAATTCTCCCAACCCGACCCCTAAAAACATCCCTATATATCCGAATATCGATGTAATGAATACCGACTCTAAAAGTATACTGCCTAATATGGCTGAGGGCCTGGCGCCTAACGCTTTCCGGATGCCGATTTCCCGCGTTCTCTCCCGAACTGTAATGAGCATAATATTACTTACTCCTATCATTCCTGCCAGTAAGGTTCCTATACCTATGATCCAGATAAATGCAGAAATAGCATTGAACATTCCATTGAATTCTAAAAAACGACTCAGCTGATTCCATATACCAATAGCCCTTTTATCTTTAGAGTTAAAAAGATGAAGTATAGAAAGCTTTCCTCTAAAATCTTCTTCAAATGCTTCATTTTCAGCTTTTGTATTCAATCCGTTCACTGTAAAAGATATATCATGAATGCCCGAACCGTTGTTGTATAATAACTGGGCTGTAGTAAACGGTACGTATGCTTTTTCGTCGTTTCCCCACGAATCTTCCTCAAAAACTCCTATTACCGTATAACTAAGTCCTCCTGCCAAAATCAACTTTCCGATTGGATCCTCTTCTCTAAATAGTATTTTGCATAAACGTTCATTAATAACCATCACTTTCCTTTTCTCTTTCAAATCAAAGTCATTAATAAAACGACCTGAATTCTCTTTAATCTTTATTCCGTTAATATTCAAATAATTAGGATAAACCCCCTCTATAGAAGAATTACTCGTATTGTAATTTTGGTAACTTATACTCAAATTTCTTAATATCATGGGACTGATATTATCAGCTTCCGGTACTTGAGTTTTTAATAAATGAAGATCTTTTTCATCCAACTTTATAGATCTTTTAGAGGGTAATCCCTCATGAGGAATAGAAGTACTCCTACCCCAATATTGGACACTATTTACCGAACGGCTTCCAAAGTTAGATGCCAGCCCATTACGCAATCCGTTTCCTGAAGAGAGCAATATGCAAAACATGAAAATCCCCCATGAAATAGAAAAACCTGTCAGGAAAGTGCGCAGTTTATTTTTCTTTATGGAACTGAAAATCTCGGTCCAGTTCTCTATATCAAATAATAACATTTTATCAATGAGAGCTAAGAGTATATAAATCGTTCATTATATCATCCGTTTTTAAGTCTTAATTATTTCTTCTTTTTCAATAACACCATCCCTCAAACGGATAATTTTATCAGTAGATTCCGCAACACTTTGTTCATGGGTAACAATAATCATTGTCATACCCTCTTTATTTACTTCGCGTAAAAGTGTCATTACTTCATCAGAAGTTTTGCTATCCAAAGCCCCGGTAGGTTCATCAGCTAAGATAATCTGTGGCTTGGCAATTAATGCCCGGGCAATAGCAATACGTTGTTTTTGCCCTCCGGATAATTCATTAGGCATATGTTTTCCCCATTCTCTCAACCCCATCCTTTCCAGATATTCCAGAGCTATCTTATTTCTTTTCTTCCGACTTACTCCCTGATAGTACAATGGTAATGCAACATTTTCTATCGCGTTCTTAAAACCGATCAAATTAAAAGACTGAAAGATGAAACCGATCATTTTATTTCTCAAATCTGCAGATTTTGTTTCACTTAAGTTTTTAATCAATTGTCCGTTTAAATAATAATCGCCTGTGTCATAAGTATCCAAAATACCCAGAATATTCAATAAGGTCGATTTTCCCGAGCCGGAAGAACCCATTATAGATACCATCTCTCCTTCCGTGATTTCCAGATTAATTCCTTTCAACACATGCAAAGGAGACCCATTGTGGTAAGTCTTGTTTATATTTTTCAGTTTAATCATTGTGTTTCCTATTCCCATTTTATGTATGGCGGGAATATTTCTATTCATCAGTAATTCAGTTATAAGCTACAAATGTATGTTTTATATTAGTACTTTGCAATACACAGTACACTATTTAGAGGTAATCCAAATTATTCAATTATCTCTGTGAGGTTTTCCTTATTAATATCGAGGGAATCACCCATTAGTTCAATAGTAATAAGCTCGTTGGTTTTTTCATTTATTATCTCTTTTTCTTTTTCCGAAAAGCTAACTTGCCCTTTTTTATTCTTTCTTCTGAAACCGATCAGATTCATCAAACCCGAAACACTTATAACGCCTGCACCTGACATTTCTTTATACATTACAGTAGGAATCATATTCTCATATTTCGAAATCCCGGAAACACCCGGATTGTATTTAGGATTCGTATAAGGGGTAGTAATATATTCGGAAAGTTCCGACTGTTTTTCAATTCATAAAGTAGCGGTTTAAGGAGGGTGGAAAGAGCCGTAGAATGTATCTATAGAAATTGCATCTGATTGCATCAACTGTTCTTTTAAGTCTGCTTTAATCGATTCTTTGATCAATTGTTTAAAAAGGTCTCTCTCCTGTGCAGAAAGAAAATCGGCATATAATAAAAGTAATGGAACGACAATTAATTTTATTTGAAATGAATGATTCATTTTTATGATTGTTCTGGGCCAAAAATAGATAATAAACAATTACATTATTTATCTTTGCACATTAATTAAAGTTAATTAATGTGGGAAAAAATAAATTACAGAAGTTTGAAGATATGAGCGGTTATCCGCATGTATTTCAATATCCCTTTTCCGTACTTCAGGAGAAAGGTTTTGATATGAAAGGAAAATGGAATGACCTTTTCTTTAAGAATGACCATCCTATTGTACTTGAATTGGGATGCGGGAAAGGAGAATATACAGTAGGGTTGGCCAAATTATTTCCGGACAAGAATTTTATCGGAATCGATATAAAAGGAGCCCGCATGTGGACGGGTGCCAGGCAAGCCCTGCAAGAAAAACTAACGAATGTAGCTTTTTTAAGGACACACATCGAACTTATCAATCAGTTTTTCGATTCAGGAGAAATTTCGGAAATATGGATTACTTTTCCGGATCCACAGATGAGTAAAGTAAATAAGCGGATGACAAGTACCCGGTTTATAAAGCTCTATAGAGAAATACTTAATAAACAAGGTATCATTCATTTGAAAACAGATAGCAATTTCATGTATACATATACCAATGAGATGATTAAATCCAATCAGCTTACGGTAGTAACAAATACGGAAGACTTATACAATAGCCATATACAGGATCCGATCCTTTCTATCCAAACATTTTATGAACAACAATGGCTGGAAAGGGGTTTAAGTATTAAATACATTCAATTTATCTGTGAAGAGAGAGATACTACGAACCGGATGTGGAAATAGAGTTAGATGCTTACAGAAGCTTTAACCGCAGTAAACGTTCGGCAAAAAAAGAAACAAAATAACAACTATCCAATTGTATGAAGCTTTATCCAAATTTAATCTTAGAAGCGTTGTCTAAAGTACGCTACCCGGGCACCGGGAAAAACATCGTCGAAATGAATATGATTGAAGATGATATGCGTATAGATGGAAATAAGGTTACTTTTTCTATTGTATTCGATAAACCGAATGATCCGTTTGTTAAATCTATAATTAAAGCATCCGAAACAGCTATATTAACTTATGTAAGTAACGATGTGGATATTAAGGGAAATATTACGGCCAAAGCGAAGCAAATTCTTAGGTCGGAGCCGGAAAAACTTTTATCCAATGTAAAAAATATTGTTGCTGTATCCTCCGGCAAAGGAGGAGTAGGAAAAAGTACAGTAGCGGCTAACCTGGCGGTGGCTTTGGCCCGGTTAGGCTATAAAGTAGGTCTTTTAGATGCTGATATATACGGTCCAAGCATGCCTAAAATGTTCAATGAGGAAGAAGCCCGCCCGTATATGGAAGAAATTGACGGTCGGGAACTTATTATGCCTGTAGAGAAGTATGGTGTCAAACTATTATCTATCGGGTTCTTCGTCGACAAAGAAAATGCCTTGGTATGGCGTGGAACTATGGCAAGTAATGCTCTTAAGCAGTTGATAGCCGATGCTTATTGGGGTGACTTGGATTATTTCTTTCTGGATTTACCGCCGGGAACAAGTGATATTCATCTGACATTGGTACAGACACTTGCTGTTACCGGAGTGATAGTGGTAACTACTCCGCAGGAGGTCGCTCTGGCTGACGCCAGAAAAGGTATCAATATGTTTACAGGCGAAAAAATAAATGTTCCGGTATTAGGGCTTGTAGAAAACATGGCTTATTTCACGCCTGCCGAATTACCGGAAAATAAGTATTATATTTTTGGTAAAGATGGAGGTAAGAAGTTAGCAGAAGAATTAAACGTTCCTTTACTCGGACAAATACCCATCGTACAGAGTATTTGTGAAGCCGGAGACAGTGGTAAACCGGTAGCATTAAACGAATCCAGTTTAACAGGATTGGCCTTTAAGAATTTAGCTCACAATGTAGTTAATCAGATCGATTTGAGAAATAAAACTATGGCACCTACTCAAAGGGTAGAAATAAAGAAAAACAAAAACGGTTAACTCATGGTTAACCGTTTTTCTATTTTTATATATCTTTCCCTTATTTGAAAAAGAATTTTCTCAATTTTTTTATTAAAAAAGCAACCACAATACCTTTTCCTCCTTTCATGAAAAGGGGAAGAATATCTAATGCTCCCGAAGCAAAACCTGAGAATTTGGAGGAAGAGGAACAGCCACACATCGTATCTTTCTCTCCTTTTCCCAATAATGTTTGTACAAAAGGAGGTAACTTGGAAATAAAAGAATCAACTACACTGTCACTAATCAATGAAACGGCATTATTTTGTAAATAATTAAAATTTTCTTCTAAAATATCGGTCAATGCATCTGACTTTACCTGTAAGCGCGTCTTCCTTCTTTTCAATATATC
>JAJBTS010000224.1:1200-8814 GCA_020860885.1 Bacteroidales bacterium | reverse complement strand
TTGTGTTGATTTTACTGAACTTATCCTTCCTTTTATTTCTTTTAAAGAAGCCATAATAATAAAAGTAGTGAAGAATGAAAGAAATAAAGCTAATAAGTGCTTCATTTCCTTCAACTTCTTTATTTAAAATTCGAAATATCCTTCTCTATACATCAATTTCACTTTGATCGGATTGATCGCTGCTATCAGAATTTTTACTCTTGTAGTTTTTAGCAACTTCAAGCGCTGTTTTCCTCAACTTCCCTTCAACCTCTTTGTCCATGATACCTTTTTTCAAAACATCCAAAACATCTTTACGATGTTGCATTTCCAGAACATTCAGAAAAGCAGTTTCAAAATCTCTTACAAGTTCCAAAGGTACATCCGCTAATAATCCTTGTGTACCGACATAGATAATTGCAATTTCTTTTTCTACCGGAATAGGAGAATACTGCGGCTGAATTAATAACTCAGCATTCTTTCGGCCTTTATCCAGAGTGGCACGGGTTACAGCATCCATGTCTCCCCCAAACTTGGTGAATGCTTCTAATTCACGGAACTGAGCCTGATCTGTTTTCAAAGTTCCTGCAATCTTCTTCATAGCTTTTATCTGAGCATTCCCTCCTACGCGTGATACGGAAATACCCACATTCACAGCAGGCCGAATACCCGCATTAAATAAGCCGGTCTCAAGAAAGATCTGACCATCTGTAATAGAAATTACATTGGTAGGAATATAAGCAGAAATATCTCCAGCCTGAGTCTCAATAATAGGAAGCGCAGTTAAAGATCCGCCTCCTTTGATTTTGTCTTTCAGATTATCCGGCAAATCGTTCATCTCCGCAGCAACTTTATCATTATTGATAATTTTCGCAGCTCTCTCCAACAAACGGGAATGAAGATAAAAGATATCACCAGGATAAGCCTCCCGTCCGGAAGGACGTCTTAAAATAAGAGATACTTCGCGATAAGCCACAGCCTGTTTCGATAGGTCATCGTAAATGACCAATGCATGACGCCCGGTATCCCGGAAATATTCACCAATTGCAGCACCTGCAAAAGGCGCATAGAATTGCAATGCTGCAGGGTCAGAAGCCGTAGCGGATACAATGATAGTATAATCCATTGCTCCATGTTCAGTCAGGACATTTACAATATTTGCAACAGTAGAACCTTTCTGTCCAATTGCCACATAAATACAATAAACCGGATCCCCCGCTTCGTAATTGGAGCGTTGATTAATAATTGTATCTAAGCCTATGGCTGTTTTTCCGGTCTGGCGGTCTCCGATAATCAATTCGCGCTGTCCTCTACCTATTGGAATCATAGCATCTATCGCTTTTATTCCGGTTTGTAATGGCTCGTTTACAGGTTGTCTAAAGATCACACCCGGGGCTTTTCTTTCCAAAGGCATATCAATAAGTTCTCCGCCAATAGGTCCTTTGCCATCGATCGGTTGCCCTAAAGAATTGACAACACGTCCTAACATATCCTCTCCCATTGGAATAGAAGCAATACGTTTGGTTCTTTTAACCATATCGCCTTCCCTTACATTATCCGTTGATCCAAAAAGCACTGCACCTACATTGTCTTCTTCCAGATTCATAACAACGGCCATATCTCCATTGTTGAATTGAAGAAGTTCTCCGGCTTCAGCATTGCTTAGGCCGAAAATACGTACAACGCCATCACTTACCTGTAGTACTTTACCTACTTCTGCGAATTCCAGATGAGTATCTACTCCTTCTAATTGCATTTTCAGCACTTCTGAAACTTCACTTGCTTTGATGTCAGACATATATATTTTTACTTATTCCGTTAAATCTAATTTTAATTGATTCAATTGGTTTTTAACACTTGCGTCCATCCGCTTATCATCAATTTCCAATACGAATCCTCCAATGATAGAAGGGTCGGTCTTTGTTCTGAATTCGATCGTGTTACCTTCTTCCTGCGGTATAATCTTAAGGAGTGCTTCTTTTATTTCCTCTGTGGCCGGCTCAACTGTTGTTAAGTTCACTGTAATAATTCCTTTCGCTCTTCTGTACAAGTCTTCATACTTCAAAGCAATATTTTCCATATAATTGGCTCTGCCATTCCTTACTATTACTTCAATTGCTTTTTCCAATACTTCATTGATTTTGATACCACAGGCTGTAACTAATAATTGTATTTTTTTATTTTGCGCTATGGTCGGATCAATCAAAACTTTTCGTAAAGAAGGAAACAATTTGAAATTCTGGCTTAGAACATGCATTTCCTTATATATGCTTTTTTCGCAGTTGTTCTCTTCTGCAAATTCATATATGGCCCGTGCATATCTTGTGGAAATTACTCCTGTGTTCATTTCAATATACTAATAAGTTAATTTTTTTGTGCTTCATCAATTAACCTATCCACCAATTCCAATTGTGCAGTTTTATTATTAAGATTTTTACGAAGAACTTTTTCTGCAATATCCAAAGAAAGCATTGCTATTTGATTATGAACATCTCTCATCGCAATTTCTTTTTCTTTCTGGATTGTTTTATTCGCTTCTTCCAATATTTTTCCTGCTTCAATATGGGCCTGATCTTTGGCTTCATTGATAATTCTGGCACGCATTTCGTTTGCTTCTTTCAAGATACGCGCTTGTTCTTCCCGGGTAGTAGACAATATTCTTTCGCCTTCTTGTTGAATTCCTTTCAGCCTTTCATTAGCCTGTTTGGCTGACTCCAAAGACTGATCGATGTAAGCCTTTCTTTCATCTACCATTTTAACAATAATAGGAAATCCAAACTTAGCCAATACAAAGAATACAATCCCAAAAGAGACAAGCATCCAAAAGAGCAAACCGGGATCTGGCGTTAATAATGACATAGTTTATTAAATATATAAAAGAATTAAAAAATTAAGAATGGATCGGTATCTCTTAAATACTTCTCAATCCTCAATTTTTTAATTTTTCTGTTTTTTTATAATAAGAATCCACAGATTACTACTGCAAATAGAGCAACACCCTCTACAAGAGCTGCAGCAATAATCATATTCATACGAATATCTCCGGTAGCTTCCGGTTGCCGGGCAATACCATCCATTGCTGCTTCACCGATTTTACCAATACCAAGTCCAGCTCCGATAACAGCTAAACCTGCTCCTAAACCTGCTCCTAATTTTGCCAATCCGGCACCTGTTGTTGCTTGTAATAAAATGGATAATAACGATAACATAATACTAATTTTTTAATTATTATTTAATTTTCATCTCTTTTACTAATTATTTAATGCTTTGCGTGATGAGGTTCTACCTGTGATAAGCCTATAAACACTGCTGAAAGCATCGTAAAAACATAGGCCTGTATATAGGCAACCAGTAGTTCTACAAAGTTAATAAATACAGACATAATAATAGAAAGAATACTCATTCCTGTATTCATAGCCACTCCCAGACTAACCGTAAGAAAGATCATGCAGGTAAGACCTAAAACAATAGCATGTCCTGCTAAAATATTTGCAAACAAACGGATCATAAGAGCAAATGGCTTAGTAAATACTCCTACCAACTCAATAGCCGGCATAATAGGAATAGGAATTTTTAGCCAGGTGGGTACATCGGGCCAGAATATTTCACGCCAATATTCTTTTGTACCAAATACATTAACGATAATAAATGTAAAAATAGCCAACACGGCAGTCATAGCAATATTACCTGTAACGTTTGCTCCACCCGGAAATATAGGAATTAATCCTAATAAATTATTAAGTATAATAAAGAAGAAAACAGTAAGCAGATAGGGAGTATATCGTTTGTAGTTTTTCCCTATACAGGGTTTGATTACTCCATCTACAATACTCATAATTACCATTTCGACAAAGGCTATAAAATCTTTGGGAGAAGCTTCTTCCGGCTTACCTTCTCTTTTCTTGTACCAGTTAGCGCACATCAATAAAAGAGAAACCAATACCAAACTACTTAAAATTAATGAAGTAGCATTTTTTGTCAAAGAAAAATCCCAGGGTCGGACTTCCTCTCCGGTAGATAACGTTTCTACGATCTTACCTTTGTAGGGGCCTTCCTGAGCTATAGCAAAACCATTGTATGAATCGTGGCCATGGTGGAACTTTGAGGATGAAAAGACGTGCCAACCCGATTCATGACCTTTCACGATAACGGGTAAAGGAATAGAGATGTGTTTATCCCCGAAACTTGTAATGTGCCAATCATAAGCATCGCCTACATGGTCTAAAATTAATTCTCTAACATTCAACTCCTTTGCCTCTTCTTCATGCAGATCAGTGGCTGCATAGGCTATACCCGTGAAACAAAGCAAAATAAAAGTTAGTAATATATGAATAAACCGATTCATCATTTGTCTTTTGATTTTTGAATTTTTATTCCTTTCTCAACCCATGATAGAAAGAGGGTATCAAGTAACAAATATATAAAGTAAAGAGCAACAGCGACTAATATCAACCGTTTAGCTTCTTCTTTAACAACCAGCATATAAATAATTAATACTCCCAGAAATAAGAAAATTTTAGCTCCTTTAAGTATCATATATAAAGTAACCAGTTGCTGCGGGCGTGTAGTCTTCGATTGCTTATTTACCAAAATTATGGTTGCCAGTTCATAAATAAATAAAAAAGAAATAATTCCTAATGTCCAATACAACAAAGAGGGATTAGTAAAAAGTCTATTCCAGAATACCACTGTGAGGGCTAACAGAAATACCGTCACCAGCGTAAGATATAGAAAGGATTCTTTTTTATATTTACGAATGTTATTCATAATTTACTCCACACAAACCGTAACTACATTGTTTTTCATCTCAATAAATCCGCCCTCTATAGTGCATGAATGATCTTTACCATTCTTCCTGTAAAGTACTTTCCCCTTGGTTAGTACAGAAATAATAGGAGCATGTCTTTCCAGGATAGTGAAGTTTCCATTCACTCCAGGTAGAGTAACCAGTTCCGCATTACCGGAATAGATAACTTTTTCAGGAGATATGATTTCCAGTTTCATTCCGGATTTATTTGTGAGATTCCTTTAATTTCTTTCCTTTCTCAATAGCATCTTCGATAGTGCCTACATTTAAAAATGCCTGTTCCGGTAAATGATCCACTTCTCCATCCATAATCATATTAAATCCTTTGATGGTATCCTCTATGGTAACCATTACCCCGGGAATTCCGGAAAATGCTTCAGCCATAAAGAAAGGCTGAGATAAGAAACGCTGTACACGACGGGCACGGTTTACCACCTGTCTGTCTTCTTCCGACAATTCTTCCATACCTAATATAGCAATAATGTCTTGCAATTCCTTATAACGTTGGAGTAATTGCTTAACCCGTTGTGCCGTATTGTAATGTTTTTCTCCTAAAATATTCGGATCCAATACTCTGGAAGTAGACCCCAACGGATCTACTGCCGGGTATATACCCAGTTCAGAGATCTTTCTATCTAACACAGTTGTAGCATCTAAAAAGGCAAAAGTCGTAGCCGGAGCAGGGTCTGTCAAGTCATCAGCCGGTACATATACTGCCTGGATAGAAGTAATAGATCCGTGCTTTGTAGAAGTAATCCTCTCCTGCATCTTACCCATTTCCGAAGCTAACGTAGGCTGGTAACCCACCGCAGAAGGCATACGTCCTAATAAAGCGGAAACTTCAGAACCCGCTTGTGTAAAACGGAAAATATTATCAATAAAAAATAAGATGTCATGACCCGCATCACCCCCTTGATCCCGGAACGATTCAGCGATGGTTAATCCGGATAAAGCCACATCTGTACGGGCGCCCGGAGGTTCGTTCATCTGTCCGAAAACCAAAGTTGCCTGAGATTTGGCCAATTCATCGTAATCGATCTTGGATAAATCCCATTCACCCTTTTCCATTCCTTCTTCAAATTCTTTACCATAACGGATAACTCCAGATTCTATCATTTCCCGCAGTAAGTCATTTCCTTCGCGGGTTCTCTCTCCTACTCCTGCAAAAACAGAAAAACCATTATGCTTTTTAGCGATGTTGTTGATCAATTCCATAATCAATACAGTTTTACCAACACCCGCACCTCCGAACAGACCAATTTTACCTCCCTTCAAATAAGGAGCTAAAAGATCTATTACCTTAATTCCTGTAACGAGGATTTCAGTAGATGTAGAGAGTTCCTCAAATTTAGGAGGTTCTCTGTGAATAGGAGATGTACTATCATAGGAAACGGTGCGCATCCCGTCGATAGTTTCTCCGATTACATTTAACAGCCGCCCTTTCACCTGATCGCCCACAGGCATTGAAATCGGTGTTCCCAGGCTAACAGCTTTCATACCCCGGGCCAAACCATCCGTAGAATCCATGGCTACCGTACGAACAGTATCTTCTCCGATATGCTGTTGGACTTCGACTACCAGCATTTTCCCATCGGGCCGGGTAATTTGAAGAGCTTCATTAATTTGAGGGAGTTTACGACCTGTTTGTCCGTATGAGACGTCCACAACAGGACCAATTACCTGAGATATGTATCCAAAATTTTCAGACATGGTATTTTAATTTTAAACTTCGCAAAAGTACGTACTAATTATTCAAATAACAAGTACGTATTAACATTATTTGGAGTTATTTTCGACAATTTCTGTTTTATATCCAAGTTTTTCAAAAGCGAGTTGTATTTTCTCCAAATTTGTTTGGTCTTTTTTATAAGTGACTTTGACTGTTTTATTCTCCAGATCTACTTCTAAATCCGTAATTCCTTTTTCATAAGAAATATTCTTTTCAATCTTTTTTTGGCAATTCTTACAATGCATAGTAGGAACGCTTAATTCTATCGTTTCTTTATTTGCATCTTTTTTTTCTTTTTTATCCTGAGCGAAAGCTTGCATATTTGCCAGCATCAAGATTGTGCAAATCATAGTAATAAAAAAAGTTTTTGTTTTCATAATCGTTGAATGTTATATTTTAATCCTACATAAAATTTACGTCCGTGAACAGGGCCCCATATCATAGTCGCATCAAAATTTTCCCCGAATGGATCGTCGTATCCTATTACACTGTTTTCCTGAGTATAATTGAACATATTTTCCAAACCGGCATATATAGACCAATCCCTGAAATTTTTAGTTACCTGAGCGTGAACAACCATATAAGCGGGGAAAGTTGTATCCCAGAGCGGATTCAATTTATCCGGATCCGGCATTCTTCCTCCACCATTAAACTGAGAAGTAAGATCAAATTGCCATTTCTTCAAAGGAGTCTGGTAGGAAGCGGTAATCAAAGCTTTATAATCACTGACCAGGGGCTTCTTTCTTAATACATTGTTGTAGGTAGTTTTCACATCCATCCATCGGAAGGCTGCCGTTAGGTTAAATCCTCTGAAAAATGGGTAGGATGCTTCCAGCTGAAAAACAGAAGAATAAGATTTTTCACCATCAAGCTCATAAAATGAAATTTCGTGAGGATCGGTATCCATGTCCACTACCAGTTGTTTTTTAAAGTCTGTATAATACCATTCTCCGTTGATAATCAATTCCTGATCGTTTACGGGAATATAAAAACCTAAATTGACTCCATAATTCCAGGCTTCTTCCTGCATATTTTCTATGGAATTATTTAATTTCCTGCTACTTACCAGATAATATTGATTTTCTGATAAAATCAGAGG
>JAJBTS010000224.1:0-1190 GCA_020860885.1 Bacteroidales bacterium | reverse complement strand
CCTGTATCCTTTACCTATTGTTCCCCGAATGTGGAACCATTCGGTAAAATTGTATTTCAGATGCAAGCGAGGAGTTACAAAAAGATCGAATAAATTGCTATAATCGGCTCTTAATCCGGCTAATAAAGTGAAATCATCCTGATTGTTATATGTATATTCGGCATAAATTCCCGTAGTTGTTTCTTTCATTTCCGGAAGAAACGGGCCTATAAAAGATTCCTCAATATTCATATGATTAAGACTAATGCCTGTACTTATTTTGTTATTCAGGCTAAAATCTTTTTCATACAGGAAACTAGCGTACAGGGATTTTTCTGTGGCATCGTACTTCCTAAAGCCGAAATTTGAATTTTGATCGTGATAAGCTCCTGAAACAATTAAAGCTAAACTTTCATTTTTATCAGGATTGAGTATGAAACCGTTTTTTGTAAAAAATGAAACCCTGTCCACATTCATATCCGTTTTATACAGAGAATGAGCCGACTCTGCCGGTAATGCTTTATCGGTTTGCCCTCCTGTCCTGTCATCATGAATATATTGAACACCTAATTGGGAAATAAAATTCTCCATTCTGTAATACCATCTGTTAAAGATATTGTACTGACGTTTTTGAGGTATGTCCAAAAAGCCATCATCGTTACTATCCATCTGCTTTTGTTCGGAAGAAAAGTGGAGGAATAAACCTGTTGATAACCGGTCATTAAGTAAAGCAGTCGCATCTGCATTTGCCTCAATCCTTCCGTTGTCTGCGGCAAATAGATTTGCTGTCAGGATATCTGAATCAGGAGGTTTTTTGTATTCTACATTTATTTGTCCGGTTATGGCTTCGTAACCATTTTTAACGGATGAAGTTCCTTTAGAAACGAGAATACTCTCCATCCATGGGCCGGGAATATAGTCCAGTCCATATATTCTTGCTAATCCGTTATAAATAGGAAAATTTTCAGATAAAAGTTGAACATACGTCCCGTCAAGGCCTAGTAAACGAATTTGTTTTGCTCCGGTAACTGCATCGCTATAAGACACATCCACGGAAGGATTTGTTTCAAAACTTTCAGCCAGATTGCAACAGGCAGCCAGTGATAATTCTCCTCTCCCGATTTTTTTGAGTTTGAAGGACGGTTGTCCTAAAGGAAAGAGTTCCCATAGAAACAGGACTCACCAGAACTTCCTGAAGCGAGATAGTATCG
>JAJBTS010000065.1 GCA_020860885.1 Bacteroidales bacterium | reverse complement strand
TTTTAATACTTATCTCAGCATGAAAACAAAAATACTATTTGTGTGTTTAGGTAATATTTGTCGTTCTCCGGCTGCGGAGGGTATCATGAAAAGTAAGGTCAAAGAAGCCGGACTGGAAGATTCGTTTTTTATCGATTCTGCCGGGACTCACGGTTATCACGAGGGTGAACTTCCCGATCCCCGCATGCGGGAACATGCTTTGCGGAGAGGATACAAACTCGATTCTCATTCCCGCCCGGTGAAAACAGAGGATTTTTACGATTTCGACCTGATCGTCGCTATGGACGATCACAACATCTCTCACCTGAAACGCATCGCTCCGGATATCGAATCGCAGAAAAAAATAGTCCTTATGACCGATTACTGCCGGAAAATAGTAGCCGATCATGTTCCGGATCCTTACTACGGCGGAGCACAAGGATTCGAAAACGTTCTCGATATCATCGAAGACGTTTGTACTCAGCTAACATTTTCAGTAAACAGTAAACAGTAAGCAGTAAACAGTGATTAGTATTAGCATCTGTTTGCGGAGAGTATCTACCCTCCGTTGCGAAGAGTATTGACACCTCGTTGCGAAGAGTATCTCGATGGGTTAGCGAAGAGTATTAACACCCCGTCGCGGTAAGTATCTCGGAGAGGTCGCGATACTTACCGCGGGAGGGTAACGAAGAGTATTAACAAGGCACCGCGAAGAGTATTACGAAGAGGCAACAATACTTATCACTCCACAAAGGCTATATTCCTATAACTAACAACCACTTACCGCTTACCGTTCACCGCTTACTGTTTACTGTTTACTGTCAATTCGTGTTTTCTTGAGAATCATGAATAGGATTTTAGCAATTTCTTCCAGATCGTGAAAAAGGCTGGTATATGATTTTCTATTAATATAACCCGTATCTTTTAATAAAGACGTCCAATATTTTGCTTCTAATGTTTCCTTGTAAGCGATACTGACTTTCGCAGAAAAATCAGCTTGAGAAATAGCTCCATTGGCTTCGGCAAGATTAGCTGCAATGGAAGTTCCGCATTTTAATAATTGCCTGGATAAAATATATTCGTTTTTTCTTTCCAGATATTTATATACATTTACTACTCTTATCGAGAATGCATAAGCTTTCTCATAAGCAATACTCCTTTTCATAGTTGTTGAGGTTATATATTATTATTCACTATTGCCCACTAACTGCTCACTGTTAACTGCTTACTGTTCATTGTTCACTGGTGACTGGTGACTGTTCACTGTCCAGTTCCGGGTAGGTGATCCGGGAGTGATACATAGTAAGTAATTTTTCGACAAAGACATTTTTGATATTGGTAATATCTTTGAAAGTAAGAGGAGCTTCCGCTAATAGACCGTCGGCTATTTGCGCGTCGATGATTTTGTCTACCAGATTACGGATCGATTCTTCGTTGTATTCTTTGAGGCTCCGGGAAGCAGCTTCTACCGAGTCGGCCATCATCAGGATAGCCGTTTCTTTCGTATCCGGATTGATGCCCGAATAGCTGAAAGCCTCTTCGTTGACAGGCTGATCGGGATACTGGTTCTTCTGAGAGTTGTAGAAATATTTAGCTTTTCCCTTGCCATGATGAGTAAGTATAAACTTAATGATAGCCGGGGGCAAACCAAAATTCTGGGCCTGCTTTACACCTTCCGGCACATGGTTGGTGATGATCCGGGCGCTCTGCTCGTAAGAAAGTTTATCGTGCGGACTCGGTCCTTCCATTTTATTCTCCGTAAAGAAAGCCGGGTTCTCTATTTTCCCGAGATCATGATACAAAGCGCCTGTCCGCACCAGTTGAGGATTGGCCCCTACTTTGACTGCCGCTGCCGTTCCCAGCATAGACACCTGCAAAGAATGCTGGAAAGTGCCGGGAGAGCGTTCCGACAATAAACTCAGGGCAGGAGTATTTATATCCGATAATTCCACCAAAGTAACATTCGAGATGTATCCGAAGATCTTCTCGACAATATAAATAAACGGATAAGTAAACATCACGAAGATGAAGTTTATAGCGAAATAAACCAACATACTCCAGTTGATCTTATTGAGATCGCTTTCCTGCATCAACTGATACCCGAGATAGACCACGATATAAGTCATGAAGATATACAGCGCACATTTAATCAACTCTGAACGCTGAGTAAGGTCTTTCAGAGCGTACATAGCCACCATACACACGATAAGCTGCATCAGGATAAATTCGAAAGGAAAAGGAACGATCAGGGAGCAGATAAGGATAGTAATCAAATGAGTCATCTGGGTTGTCCTCGAATCAAAAAATGTCCGGATCACAATAGGTATAATAGCGTAAGGAATGATATATACACTAAACCAATCGTATTTAACCGTCACTTCCGTCAGAAAAATAAATAAGGTCGACATAGACAGTAAGAAGACCACATCCTTCTTCACTTTATAGATCCTTTTCCGGAAGAAGATCAGGTACATCAAAAAACAGGCCATTAACCCTGTAACCATAACCACAATTCCGATGATCAACCCTGTCTGATGCTGAACCGTTCCGTCTTGTTTGTCGTAAATTTGTTTCAGGGAACGAAGGATATTAAAAGTCTGGTTGTTGATAATTTCCCCGCGGTCTGCAATCTTTTCCCCGGATTGAACCAATCCGCTCGACGGGGATATTTTCTGCAAATCGTCTTCTTTGACTTTCTCCGAAAGGGCTTCATCGTACTTAAGATTCTCATGAATGTAATCGTTCAGGTTCACCAAACGCAAAACGTTGACATCCAGCTTTTCGGGACGGTTATCCAGGATATAAGAGTAAGCCGATCTTAAAGTAAAAATATCCTGAGTAGAATAAAGAGTCGTTTTATTATCATTCTCCCTTACCTTAAGAACCGAATACTCGTTTCTCTCCAGAAATTCGAAATCGGTATTGGAGACAATCCCTTTTTCATAAATCTCTTTGAAAGCGCTTTCCACATACCGCCGGTATTCCCAGGTCCACTGATTGTTCTGAAAATCCTGGATGTCGGACCTGAAGCGGTTCAGTTCCCTCTCATAAACCGTATTGTCCCATTGAAAATAAGGACTAAAGTTTTTTAATACTGTATCTTGCTCCGCTTTTAATTGTTCTGCCGATTTATAAATCGGGAAATCGAAGGGAGCCGTCAGCAAACCGTACTGCCAGGGTTTGCCTTCCGTAAAAGCATAACGGAATTTACCCTCTCTGGGAAACAATACAATAATGACTGCTGTAGCCAGAATGAAGTATATATAAGCAGGAATATTTATCTTTTTCTTTTTCATAACCTAAGGAAAATTTCTCCGAATATAGTAAAATAAGGATAAATATACGTACTTTTGCGGAAAATATCGCATATGACAAACAAAAAAGTTAGAGTTCGCTTTGCTCCGAGTCCGACCGGACCTTTACATATCGGAGGAGTGAGAACCGCACTATATAACTATTTATTTACGAAACAGCATCAGGGAGATTTTATCCTGCGTATAGAAGATACCGACTCCCAACGCTTTGTTACTGGTGCCGAAGAATACATCATCCGTACTTTCGAATGGCTGGGTATCTCTTTCGACGAAGGTCCTCACAAAGGAGGAAACTACGGTCCTTACAGACAATCCGAAAGAAAAAACATATACAAGCAATATGTAGACCAATTACTGGATAAAGGATTGGCTTACATCGCTTTCGATACTCCCGCGGAATTAGAAGCCAAAAGGAATGAAACAGCTAATTTCCAGTACGATGCATCTACCCGTATGTCGATGAATAATTCACTGACTCTGAGTCCGGAAGAAGTGCAATCGCGGATAGAATCCGGAGACCAGTATGTAGTCCGGATAAAGATCGAACCGGAACAGACTATCGTTGTGAATGACGTTATACGGGGAAAAGTTACCGTAAACTCTTCCATACTGGACGATAAAGTACTTTACAAATCGGCCGACCAGCTACCGACTTATCACCTGGCAAATATCGTAGACGATCATTTGATGGAGATTACCCACGTGATACGCGGAGAAGAATGGTTGCCGTCTGCTCCTTTGCATGTTACGCTGTATAAATATCTGGAATGGGAAGACAGTATGCCGCAATTCGCCCATCTGCCTTTATTGCTTAAACCGGAAGGAAACGGAAAATTAAGCAAACGCGATGGAGACCGCCTGGGCTTTCCCGTATTTCCTTTGGAATGGAAAGATCCCAAAACAGGAGATGTTTCATCGGGATACAGAGAAACCGGATATTTACCGGAAGCCGTTATCAATTTCCTGGCTTTGCTGGGATGGAATCCCGGAGACGGCAGGGAAGTCTTGTCTTTGGCCGATCTTACCGAAGCATTCTGCCTTGAAAAATGCAGCAAAAGCGGAGCCAAATTCGATTATAAAAAAGGAGAATGGTTTAATCATCAATACATTCAGTTGAAGTCTGATGAAGAAATTGCAGAATTATTCTTACCTTTATTGAACGAAAAAGGAATAAATGCTCCTTTTGATAAAATTGTTAAAATCGTAAGCTTGGTTAAAGAAAGGGTCAACTTCATTAAAGAACTATGGGAACAAGCTTCCTTCTTTTTCGAAGCTCCTCAGAGTTACGATGAAAAAACCGTCAAAAAGCGTTGGAAAGAAGATTCGGCAGCCCGGATGACGGAACTTTCCGGAATTTTGGAATCTGTAGAAGATTTCTCCGCAAAGTCGACAGAAGATATCGTTATTCCCTGGATAGAATCGAAAGGTTATTCTATGGGAAATATCATGAATGCTTTCCGGTTGGCGTTGGTCGGAGAATCAAAAGGTCCGCATATTTTTGACATTACTGAAATATTAGGGAAAGAAGAAGTTCTTAATCGCCTGAGACAAGCGATTCAAACATTAAAATAAAAATGTATAGTATAGGTATTTCAATTTATGCTTTTGCGGTCAGGTTGGTAAGCCCGTTCAACAGAAAGGCGCAACTGATGATCCGTGGGCAAAAAGAAACTTTTCAGACACTCCGGAATAAGATAGACCCACAAGGCAGGTATATATGGTTTCATGCCGCCTCTTTAGGAGAATTTGAACAGGGTAGACCTCTTATCGAAAAGATTCGGAAAGAAAAGCCTCAGTATAAAATATTACTTACATTCTTTTCTCCTTCCGGGTATGAAGTAAGAAAAACATACGCCGGAGCCGATGTGATCTGTTACTTGCCTTTCGACCTCAAAGATAATGTAAACAGATTCCTGGATATAGTAAATCCTGAGATGGCTATATTTATTAAGTACGAATTCTGGATGAATTACCTCAAAGAGTTAAGGAAACGCCACATCACCACGTACATCGTATCCGCTATCTTCCGGCCCAGCCAGTTATTTTTTCGGTGGTATGGGAAACCTTACCGGGAAATACTTCACGATTACAAACATCTTTTCGTACAGGATGAGAACTCCCGACAGTTGTTGGCCGATTATGGAGTTACCAACGTTACCATCAGTGGCGATACCCGGTTCGACAGAGTCTATGAGATATTCGAACAGAGAAAAGAGTTGCCGTTGATCGATGAATTTCTCTCCAAAACAACGAAAGGCAAAGATTTTATCCTCGTAGCAGGAAGTACATGGCCCAAAGATGAGGATATAATCATCCCCTATTTCAATGAACATCCCGAATTAAAACTGATCATTGCTCCCCATGAAATAGATGAAAATCATCTGAATGAGATCCGGTCGAAACTGACGCGGCCTTCCCTTCTTTATTCGGAAGCAAATGAAGAAAACATACGGGATACCGACTGCCTGATCATCAATTGTTTCGGATTATTATCGTCCATGTATCGGTATGGCGATATAGCTTACATAGGCGGAGGCTTTGGGGTAGGAATACACAACGTTCTGGAAGCGGCGGTATATGGCATACCCGTTCTCTTCGGGCCTAACTTCGCACGTTTCAAAGAAGCACAGGATTTGATTGATTCGCAGGGCGGAATATCAATAGCCTCGCAGGATGAATTCAACGGTAAATTAAATGAGTATCTCGCCTATCCCGCGCTGCTGAAAGACAACGGAGACAAAGCCGGGAATTTCGTGAAAGAATATCGCGGCGCAACCGATAAGATATATGATTTTATCAACAAGGAAATGGAAAAGTAAGATCCCTCCTACCCTTCCTGTCCTTCACTTTCCTTATACCAACCCGAATACATCAAATAATTCTTTGCAATCTTCTGATTGATCTCTTTGGATTGTTCGGGATCGAGTTTTTTGATAAACTTAGCAGGAGTACCACCGTAAATGCATCCCGGTTCCACAACGGTTCCGCTAAGTACCACCGAACCGGCTGCGATCAGGGCGCCTTCCCCTATCACCGCATGATCCAGGACCACAGCATTCATGCCGATTAAAGCTCCGTCTTCGATCTTCGCTCCATGGACAGTAACATTATGCCCGATAGATACATCATTACCTATTTCCGTAATTGATTTCTGATACAAAGTATGGATGACCGTACCATCCTGGATATTGACCCGGTCTCCGATACGGATCGAATTTACATCCCCTCTCAATACCGTATTAAACCAGATGCTGCAATCGTTTCCGATTACAACATCTCCTATAATAGTGGCATTGTCTGCCAGATAAACATTTTCGCCTATCTGAGGGGTAAAACCCCTTACTGATTTTATTAGCGCCATTAAATTTCTTCTTTTATTTTTTCCTGCACCACCGGAAGAGAATCTTTCGATTCTTCCGGGGCAGCTTCATCCTTTTTTTTCTTTCGCTTTTATTTTATTCAGCTTCATCAAACCGTTTCCGTTTGAAAAAATGTCCTTACGGCCTTCTCCCAAATAGGTTTTCACCTTAGAAATCTTAATAGAGAGCGTATCTGCCTCCAATTGTTTGATATCCACCTCTTCGGCTTTCTCAACATCAAAGGTAGCATTTTTCGCATGTCCTGCCAATACCACGAATCCCACATTTTCCATTTTAACATTTAGTTTATCGATCTGGAGACTGTCCAAAGAAACATTCTTCACCTTGTCCATCTTTATCGATAAATCCTGCGATTGAAAATATTTGGAAATATTTATATTATCCACCTGTTCAATATTCAACTCTGCAACATCCGGTGTCTTAATCTATATAATTAGCGGTACCAGTGAACGGAACGAACCGGATACCGATTTCATTATTTTCAGTTTCTCTCCTGAAACATCCTTTGCCTGTATCATATCCACTAAATTAGAATCGCCATTCAGCAAGACAGAAATACTATCTCCTTTTACCTGTTCGATCTGAATAGTAGCCTCAATATCTTCAATCTGTATTTTCTTCAGGGAAGCAGGAAAAAACTCTTGTTTATCTATTATAATCCCAGATCCTTCGATTGTGTTTTCGGGACTTTTTTCAGAGTAGTAATCAAAGGAAGGTACGTATTCTGAACTTATACTTTCCCAATTCAGCCGTATACCGGAAAAGAAGAACAGGATCAATGCCACGATCCATACAATAAGTCCGGTCCATTTTACCCCTGTATGTACCGGTTTCAGTTTCATGAAATAAGAAACCAGTGAATATATTAAAACAATAAGGGGTATACCGATTACAAAAGCAAAAGTAATGGTAGAAAATAAAGGATTCTCTATAATAAAAGGAGTAGCAATGGGAGCGAAACTAAAAACAGACGATACAAATCCGGTACCTATCCCAAACAAAGCTGCAAAAAGAACTATAATTACTATAATAAGGGCAAAGAGTAAAGGTATACCGATTATCAGTCCTAGTCCGATCAAGCAGATTTTCAGTAATGCGACTACGATATACAGGAAGGAATTTAAGCATCCGCCATTATCGTTTTTTTTTGGGTATCCGCTTCCGCAGCTACTGTTTTACCGATATTTTCAACCGTAATAGGAACTCCCTGCATCTGTAGTTTCTGTTCTGCCGTTCTTGCTTCCGGAATAATCAGCCATGCTATCAGATAAATAGGGATGATCCACAGGGAGGTAGCAAACACCAGAATAACAGCAATGAGCCGGACAGCCAAAACATTCCAGTCGAAGTAAGCTGCAATCCCGGAAAAGATTCCGCCAATCATCTTATCGTTCGGATTACGGAACAGTTTCTTTTTTACGGACTCGTGAGGAATTTCTTCTTTGGGTTCTTCCTCTTTTACAGGCTCTTCTTCACCGAAATCATTCGGTTGTCCCATCTGAGCAATTACTTTCTCCACTTCTTCGATATCAATTACGTTATACCCAAGACGAACGCGGTTACTGAACAACTCTTCTATCCGGGCTTCAAAATCAGCTACGATTTCTTCGCATCCTTCTTCCTTACGAAAGTAAATCCGGAGGTTTCTGAGGTAATTATCTAATAGCTGGTAAGCATCTTCATCGATATTAAACACTCTTCCGTTGAGGTTTATTGTTAATGTTTTTTTCATTGTAGTAAATGTTATATTTTTTTCAAGTGAGTAATTGTATCGCTTATCTCCTCCCATGCCGAGCCCAGCTCAGCCAGGAATTCTTTTCCCTCTTCCGTAAGTTTATAATATTTCCGGGGAGGACCCTGAGTAGATTCAATCCATTGATAACTCAATAAATTCATATTTTTCAGCCTTGTCAGTAAAGGATATAAAGTACCTTCGACCACGATCAGTTTCGCTTCCTGCAATATGCGGATAATATCCGGCGCATAAGCAGGTTCCCGATCCAGGATCAGAAGAATACAGTATTCGAGTATTCCTTTTCTCATTTGAGATTTTACATTGTCTGCCTTCATTCTTTCTCCTTTATTAATTAGTTATTTGTTACCGGATCCTCTGAATCAGGGCTTTGCCGCCCCGATTCCAGACAATCCATCTAACCATACTTTGAACACAGTACAAAACTACAATAAAACATATTACTATGCAATAC
>JAJBTS010000092.1 GCA_020860885.1 Bacteroidales bacterium | reverse complement strand
TGTACTTTAACTCTATCTTTGTTTCGTATTTGCAGATATGCCTATACTAACATATCAGACATCTTTCAGAAAACTAAAACACCTTATCTGTTTGTACTTCTTTTTATACACTTTTTGGTTGTAGTTCCTGTCTCTGGGCAGACAGTCGATATACGGGGACATGTGGAGTTGCAGGACAGTCTTTCCGATCCGGTGTACAATCTAATAGCCCTGAGGCCTGATTCATCCATTTATAAAGGTCAGGTATGTATGGATAAAAACTTTTCTTTCGAAGTGGATTGCGACAGCATATCGGGTATTCAATTTTCAAGTATGGGGTATGCCCCGGCATTCTATAGAAAAGATCAAATCGTTTCTTTGATCAACCATAGAACTGTACAGTTAGGAAAAGTCCTGCTCGAGTCAAATCTGTCGTTGGATGAAGTAACCATAACTGGACGGAAGAAGAATCTTACTATATCCTCTACGGGGTACAGTATAGATGTTAGAAACAGCTACCTATCCACTTATGGGAGATTCGATGATGTTATTAAGCGCATACCGGGTGTGACTGTTTCACCGCGGGAGGGGGTTGAAGTGATCGGAAAATCAAATCCTCTTTTTATTTTGAATGGAAGAAGATTGACTTCTACCGCAGATCTGGAGAGACTGGATCCCAGGCAAATAAAAGCCATCCATATCGATCAGACTCCGGGACCCGAATACGATGCCTCTTATGATGCTGTGGTGAGAGTGGAGACTATAGATTACAACCAGGAATTTTATTCCATCGACCTGAGAAATACGTTCGAAGCCGGACGACGTCCGAGTAATTATTCCAGAGCCATCCTGCAAAGGAAAGATAAAAACTTCGTATACGGAGTGGATATGCAATTCAATCATACACAATACAAACAGTACGATACCGAAGATAAGGCTGTTTGGGAGAATAGCGATACTATAAGCACCCATCGGTATGCCCGGTTAAGTGGGAAAATAAACGGGATTTCGATTACCCCATCCGTTTTGTGGACTATAGATAAAGAGAACAGGTTAGAAGCTATCTACAGGTTCTCACATCTCGATGACCGCTACAACAGCGACCAGAATTACATCTCGTGGGTTCAGGGAGAAAAAAATCCTATAGATACGTATAACAAGCAGCGTGAGAAGACCAATACTCAGAATCCGTCGCTGTTTTACATTTACGAAAACAGTAAAAACAGGTTGCAGTTGTCTGCCGATTATTATGTGAAGAATACGGATGATGTTCAAAAAGTAAATGAGTCTCACTCAGACGAAACAGTAAATAATAATCAGGATTTTACAGATAAATACGAAATTTTCGGGGGAGCGTTGGATTACAAAACAACATTGGATAAATGGCAACTTAATACGGGTGGGAAAATTTCCGGGATAAAAGACGACGGTACTTATCAAACCAATGAAGGCCCGGTAAGTAAAAGTCTGCTTAAAGATAATACGTATGCACTCTATTTAGGTATATCCGGCAAGCTTTCATTATTTTCTTTTTCTGCGGCTTTACGGGCAGAGTGGAATGATGTAAATTACAGCAATACCTCTTACGAAGAAAAAGTTAAATCCGATTATTTTAATTTGTTCCCTTCGGCTTCCGTAAAGTATACCGGAGATTTTTTGACGGCAACCCTTTCTTATAATAAGAATATCGCACGGCCGTCATTCAAACAGCTAAACCCTAATAAAAGCTATATCGATCCGATCTCTTATATTATAGGGAATCCGTTCTTAAAATCGAGAATAACTCACAATACCACGCTTTCCGTTCAACATTCCGATCTGATATTCAGGGCAGTATATTCTATACAGAACAACCCAATGGCAGGAACCGTAGAGCTTACTCCCGATCATAGGATTGCTTATAAGAATACGAATATTTCCCAAACGAAACATCTGAATCTTTTTGCTATCTATTCCTTTCATAAAAACTGGTTCCGGAGTAACTTCACGTTGGAAGCAAGATTTCAGGACATACGTTTTCAGGATAGGGTTTATTCGAAATTCAGCAGTACTCCCGGAATTGTCGGAAGAATAAATATGGATTTTGATTTATGGAAAGACGGTAGTGCGAATGTAATGGGATATTATTATGCGAACAGGCGTTCCAATGTAATAAAGTATAAAAACTCAGGGTATGTATCTTTCGAACTGAATCACTCCTTTGATGGTGGAAAATGGAAATTATCAGCAGGCGTGGAAGATGTATTTAAGCTTTACAGGCCCAACACCTGGGACAGATATTTATCTCATGCTTTTGTAAATATGGATAGCGACCCCGATTCGCGCTACTTCCACATTACTCTGCAATATAGAATGGGTAAAATGAAAAATGCAAAGAAATCAAACAGTATTATTACGGACGAGAAAAACAGGCTTTAATATCCTGAAAGAATCCTTTCTGTTTCACTTTACAACCTGCTTATTGGGGTCCGCTCTTATAAGCAGGTATTTCATAGAAATAAACATTTTCTCCTTTTTCCCCACCATAAGCGCGATTAAAAGCTTCTATGCGGAATGCATAATATTTATCCGGTGTAGTCTCCGGTAAATCTACATATATTAAGTAAGCCATTTGTCTTCCTCCACCTACGTATTCCATAACAGGTTGTACGGATTGTACCGCTACAGGAACATCATCCGCATATACTTTAAATTCTATTTCATCCGGTTCGACAGAAATATCAATTTCCGCAGCTTCAGCTTCCGACTTATTCTCCCACATTTTCTGTCCATACGAAAGCATTCTTCCCAAACTCATAGGACGGGTATAGATCATTATGCCCGGATAGCCTCCGTTCTGTTTGAATACAGTTGTGCCGTAGAGTTCCAGCCGATGATACCGGGGGTTGATGGTTAAGTCTTTGTCAGCAATGATATTCCAAGCCCAAAACTCTAAACGCATGTCTTTTTCCGGTACTTCCAGTTGCCGGGGGTATTCTTCGGGCCGCATAGCATATACGGCCATATATTTTCCTTTTGAAACCTCTGGAATAGAGTAGTAACCGTTGTTATCGGTATATGCTGAATAAGCTGTGGAAAAATCAGTATAATACACGGAAACTCGGCAACTGTCGATGGGGTTTCCATCGAAATCCGTAGCTCTCCCTGAAATTGTAATGGTTTCTTGCTGTTTCTGTACGGGTGTATTACTATATACTCTGCCACTAGCAGCCAGCAGTATCGAAAAGATAAAGATCAGGAAGGATTTTACTAAACTTTTTGCTTTCATAGGAAGTACTATTTAATGGATATAAACATATAAATACCATGCAAATATAACAAATGTCTGTAAGCAAACAAGATTATCTTCCTGCCGAAGGTAAGATCGGGCGCAATATGTTCGAAGGGACTTCCGAATGTAACTGATATTTCGTACTTTTGCGGCCGGTTTAAAATAGAAACGATGAATTACAATACGCCTAAAGAAATTACAAAAGAGTTTGCTGCTTCAGGGATTTACAAATCCTCCTTACCTTTACCCAAATTTACAATTATAGCGATATTAGGGGGCGCTTTTATAGCCTTCGGAGGATTGTTGTCTGCGATGGTTGCCGGAGGTATTCCCGGTATCGGAGCCACTAATCCCGGCATCGTTAAATTTGTTGCCGGAGCGTTGTTTCCTATTGGTCTGATCATGGTTTCGGTTACTGGGGCGGATCTCTTTACCAGCGATTGCACCGCTTTCACTCTTCCTTTATTAAAGAAGCAAATCCGTTGGGCTACTTTTGTTAAATTTTTGGTACTGTCTTATATCTTTAATTTCGTAGGAACACAAATCGTTGCTTATGGTATGTCGTCCGGATTGGGATATTTTTCTCATGAGCCCTGGCAGACGTATTTACATAATTATTCCCTTGGAAAAGTAAATCAGGATTGGGGAACTATTTTTGTAAAAGGAATAGGAGCCAATTGGCTGGTTTGTTTAGGGATGTTTATGGGATATTCGGCTAAGGATATTATCGGAAAATGTATAGGCATCTGGATTCCTGTTATGTTGTTCGTCACATTAGGATATGAACACTCCATAGCCAATATGTTTTTTATTCCGGCAGCCATTTATTCCGGCGCTCCTATTTTATGGAGTGATTTTATTGTTCAGAATCTGATTCCTGCCACTTTAGGAAATCTGGTCGGAGGGGCGGTTCTGGTAGGCTGCGTTTATTGGTATTTGTATCTTAAAGACTGATTAAGATTGAATTTGAGAGAAGTTACTAAGAAGTATCTGTTCTTACAACGGAAGTGAATGCTTTTCAAAGATTTGTTTCGCTGATACCAACCTTTCAGAAGGTAGGGTAGCCGTATCTTTAAGTTTATACTCCATCCCTAATTGCTCGTATTTATGGACTCCCATCGTATGATAAGGCAATAGCTCTACTTTTTTGATGACTTTATATTTACTGAGGAAAACCGCTAATTTTTCTAACTCCTCTTCACTATCTGTATATCCCGGAACAATAACGTGCCGTACCCAGGTATTTATACCTTTCTCTTCGAGATAATTCAGAAATCGTAAGGTATTGTCTTGCTTTATTCCGGTAAGGGTCTGGTGCGTTTCAGGGTCGACGGATTTGATGTCCAATAAAACCAGGTCGGTATGTTCAAGAACTTCTTTTACTTTCTCATTAAAGATTGCTCCGGAAGTATCCAGTGCTGTATGAATATTTTCCTGCTTGCATAATTGAAAGAATTCTTTGATAAATCCGGCTTGCAAGAGAGGTTCTCCTCCGGTTACCGTGACACCTCCTTTGGTTATGAAACTTTTGTATTTCAAAACTTCGTGAAGAAGTTCCCCGGAAGTGAATTCTATTTTTGCAGGATTTTTAATATCCCAGGTATCCGGGTTGTGGCAATAAAGACATCACAAAGGACAGCCTTGCATGAATATTACAAAACGTAATCCTGGTCCGTCTACCGTACCGAAACTTTCTAACGAATGAATTCTTCCTTTTATTTGCATGGAACTTAGAAATACTAAATATGCCGATGCATGCAAACACATACACCGGCATAAATATAATAAAGAAAATTAATTATAGAGTCTGATTGATTGTTCTGGAGATCACATCCAACTGTTGTTCTCTCGTTAACTTCACGAAGTTTACGGCATATCCGGAAACACGGATGGTTAACTGAGGATAGTTTTCAGGATGTTCCATTGCATCTACCAAAAGTTCTTTGTCGAAAACATTTACATTCAGATGCTGACCGCCTTCGGGAGTGAAATAACCATCCAGCAAAGAAGTAACATTGCTAACCTGGATATTTCTTTCCTTACCTAAAGTAGAAGGAGAAACAGCAAAAGTATAAGAGATACCATCATGAGCGTGTTGGAAAGGCAATTTAGCTACAGAAGCCAAAGCAGCTACAGCTCCTTTTTTATCGCGTCCATTCATTGGGTTAGCGCCAGGAGCAAAAGGTTCTCCGGCCGGGCGTCCGTCAGGAGTTGCACCTGTTTTCTTTCCGTAAACCACATTGGAAGTGATAGTCAGTATGGATTGAGTCGGGATGGCATTCCTGTACGTTTGATGCTGACGAAGGTATTCCATGAACTTCTCCGTAATTTCAATAGCTATCTCGTCGGTACGATCGTCGTTGTTTCCGAAAGGAACGTAATCACCTTCTCTTTCAAAGTCAACAGCGAGTCCTCTTTCATCGCGGATAATTTTTACTTTAGCATCGCGGATGGCAGCCAGGGAGTCGGCTACTATAGAAAGACCGGCAATTCCTGTAGCGCGGATACGTTCTACTTTTCCGTCGTGCAGAGCCATTTCGAAAGCTTCATAAGCGTATTTATCGTGCATGTAATGGATGATCTTCAACGCATTTACATATACTTTAGCCAACCAGCGCATCATTTGTTCGAATTTTTCCATTACCTCGTCGTATTCCAGATATTCGGAAGTAATTCCTTCGAATTTCGGAGCTACCTGAGCGCCGCTCTTCTCATCGCGGCCTCCGTTTATGGCGTATAGAAGACATTTAGCCAGATTTGCACGGGCGCCGAACAGCTGCATTTGTTTTCCTATTTTCATAGGAGATACACAGCAGGCAATACCGTAGTCGTCTCCGTATACAGGACGCATCAGGTCGTCGTTCTCATATTGAATAGCCGAAGTATCGATAGATACTTTTGCACAGAAATCTTTCCAGTTTTGCGGAGCATTATTGAACCACAGTACGGTAAGGTTCGGTTCCGGAGCCGGACCTAAATTGTATAAAGTATGCAGATAGCGGAAAGAAGTCTTGGTTACGAGAGATCTTCCGTCTACGCCTTGTCCTCCCAACGATTCCGTTACCCAGACAGGATCTCCGGAAAACAGCTCGTTGTAATCGGGCGTTCTTAAGAAACGAACGATACGCAGTTTAATAATTAACTGGTCGATCAGTTCCTGAGCTTCCTCTTCCGTAAGGATGCCTTCGTTTATATCTTTTTGGATGTAAATGTCCAGGAAGGTAGAGGTTCTTCCGAGAGACATAGCGGCTCCATCCTGATCTTTCACAGCAGCCAGGTAAGCAAAATACAGATATTGTACGGCTTCTCTTGTGTTTTGTGCAGGACGGGTAACGTCGAAACCGTAGCTGGCGCACATCTTTTCGAAAGCTTTCATCGCATTCATTTGTTCTGCGATTTCTTCTCTTTCCTGAATGATTTCTTCGGTAATTTCCTGAATATCCAAACGCGTCATGAAACGCTTTTTCTCGTCTAAAAGAATTTTTGTACCGTATAGAGGAACACGGCGATAATCGCCGATGATACGACCGCGTCCATACGCATCGGGAAGTCCGGTGATGACTCCTGATTTACGTACAGCTATCATTTCATCCGTATATACTGAGAAAACACCTTCGTTATGAGTTTTACGATATTTGGTATATATTTCTTTGGTCATAGGATCCAGTTCGTATCCGTAAGCATTCAGCCCGTTTTCAACCATACGGATACCCCCTTTTGGGAAAATCCCTCTTTTCAAAGGAGCATCGGTTTGAACACCCACAATCACTTCGTTGTCTTTATCGATATATCCGGGTCCGTACGCATCTATGCCCTGGGGGATTTTGGTTTCAGCATCGTAGACACCCTTTTCTCTTTCTACCTCAAACATTTCTGTCAGTTTATTCCAGACTTTTTTGGTTTTTTCGGTAGATCCTACTAAAAAGGAGTCATCTCCATCGTAAGGAGTGTAGTTACTCTGGATAAAATCCCGTACGTTAATTTCTCTCTTCCAGACTTCACCTTTGAAGCCTTTCCAAAAGTCTCTTTGTTTGTTCATAAATTAGTTTACCTGTTAAGTAATTATATAATAAAGATTATTAAACACTATTTATAATTGGGGTATATGTTTCCTGTTCAGAATATGAATCATACCCTAGTGTTTTTTAGGTAAGAGATGTAAGTGCCATCAATATTTACGCTACAAAGTTACAAATATCAAGCAATATAGGCAAGCTTTACTTAAAATTAATCCCCATGATTAACATAATGTAACCAAGGGGATTAAAATATATTATTTTCGATAGATGAAATGTTTATGAAATAATTTCAAAACCGGTATAAGGAACCAGAGCCTTCGGAATTCTTATTCCGTCCGGGGTCTGATTGTTTTCCAGCAATGCGGCCACAATTCTTGGCAGAGCCAAAGCGCTTCCGTTGAGAGTATGGCATAGTTGTGTTTTTTTGTTTGCGTCTTTGTAGCGGCATTTTAGTCGATTGGCCTGATAGCTTTCGAAATTGGATACCGAACTAACTTCCAGCCATCGCTGCTGAGCAGCCGAATATACTTCAAAATCAAATGTTATGGCTGAAGTGAAACTTATGTCTCCTCCGCACAAGCGTAATATCCTCCAGGGGAGTTCCAGCTTTTCTACCAGTGATTGAACGTAATCGACCATTTCCTGTAAAGACTGGTAAGAATGTTCAGGAGTATCGATGCGTACGATTTCCACTTTGTCGAACTGATGCAGGCGGTTTAGTCCTCTGACATCTTTTCCGTAAGAACCGGCTTCCCTTCTGAAACAGGAAGAATAAGCCGAGTTTTTAACAGGAAGGTCTTTTTCGTCCAGTATAACATCTCTGTAAATATTTGTAACCGGCACTTCAGCGGTTGGGATCAGGTATAAATCATCGGCAGTACAATGATACATCTGTCCTTCCTTATCCGGTAATTGTCCGGTTGCGTAAGCTGAATCGGAATTAACCAAATAAGGTGGCTGTATTTCTATATAGCCCGCTTCCCGTGCATTATCCAGGAAAAAATTAATAAGAGCTCTCTGGAGTTGAGCTCCTTTTTGTTTGTATATGGGAAAACCCGCTCCGGTAATTTTCACTCCTAACTCAAAATCAATAAGATCGTATTTCTTTGCCAGGTCCCAATGAGGTAAGGCATTTGTCGGCAAAGTAGGGATGACGCCACCTTCTTTTTCAAGAACATTATCTTCTGCTCCTTTTCCTTCCGGAACTTCCGGGGAGGGAAGATTGGGAATCAGGCAAAGAAGTTCCGTTAATTTTTTTTCTGCCTCTTTCATATCGGATTCCAGTTGTTTGTTGACCTCTTTCATAGAAGCCACTTCTTTGCGGGCCGTTTCCGCTTCTTCTGTTTTGCCTTCCTTCATTAACTGTCCAATAGAACGAGATAATTTATTTAATTCAGCCAGGTTGCTGTCAAGTATTTGTTGGGATGATTTTCTTTTTTTATCTGTGGTTATAACCTCTGCAATGATTTCTTTTGCATCGAAATTTTTCTTTTTCAATCGTTCGATAACCTCTTCGGTATTCTCAGTAATAATTTTGAGAGTAAGCATAATCTAGATTTATATAAAATTTGAGTATGCAAAGTTACATGATAATTTTGAATTTATCATTGAAT
>JAJBTS010000202.1 GCA_020860885.1 Bacteroidales bacterium | reverse complement strand
AATACAATCAATGAGGATGATAGGATTCATTTTATTATCATTAAACAAACAACAAAGTGTTTTATTATCAAACAATGAGGATGTTCAAAAAGTAAATAATCTCATCGTTTGGCTCCCAACCCCCTAAAAGGGACTGTTGATATTCAATGGCTTAAAAATTCCCCTTTAGGGGATTTAGGAGTGGGAAGTTCTTTTTGGACACTCTCATTTATCCTAACAAAAAATACCTTTATACTCTTATTGTAAGCTCTTTACATAGTATTGAGCATCGGTTACAAGTACGAGGAGATTTTATTTCAGAACCAACCAATATTGTCTACCAAACATCTCAATTGCTTATTACTGGTTCGTTAAAAATAACAAATGAACTTCTGGACAAAGCAAGATGAGCTTTTCAGCAAATGATTTATCATTTATTATCCCGTACTTTGCATATAACAATAATCCTCTCGTTAAATTAAAAGAATATAAAATGAAACGTACATTATTTATCATAACCATTGCCGGACTGGTACTGACCGGATGCGGAAACAGGAACAGTCAGGAAAAAAAGACAGAAGATATGAAAACAGAAACAAACGGGGAAGTTCCCAAAATCAGCGATTTTGCGGTAGGTAAACCGAATACCGGTTATGCTCAATATTTTTCAGGCAGGTCATGGCTGGCTCCACTTACTAAGATGAGCGAACTTAATGTACCCATGTCTAACGTAACCTTCGAACCAGGCTGCCGCAACAACTGGCACAGCCATACAGGCGGTCAGCTTCTGGTGGCTGTTGGCGGTGTAGGTTATTATCAGGAAAGAGGTAAAACAGCCATTCGCATGATGCCGGGCGATGTAATAGAAATCGCACCTAACATAGAACACTGGCACGGAGCAGCTCCCGATGAATGGTTTTCCCACCTTGCTGTTGCCTGCAATCCGCAGACGAATGAAAATACGTGGCTGGAACCTGTTAGCGATGAAGATTATTTACAAGCCGTAAAACACTAAGAATCAAAATGAACATTAGTAAGTTATTTCTCTGCCACAGGCACAGCAAAGGCTGTTGACGAAAAGATCTCTAAAACCGTAGGTGCAGATAAAAGTTATGATTTCAATTTGTGGTGAATATAATAACACCGTTGAACGATTCAAACTCTTCGTTCTGTTTCCACCATGCGTTGCCATAGTTTCCTATAAAATGGCTGTATTTTTTGAATGCCGGATAATAATGAGCGGGAAGCATCTCGCTATGGGTATAGACATCCACACCCGTACCTTCCGTCTGCTCAAGAAGATCCTGCATATCCCGCAAATCATGACCAGATATTAATATAGCCGGATTATTGCGGACACCGATATTTACCTTGGTTATCTCCGGATTGCCGTAAGTCAAAGTATTGGCTTTATCCAGCAATGCCATCGTTTTTACACCGTATTCCCCGCATTTAGGCACCCATGCCGTCAGTTCTTCGGCTGATAAATCCTGTATTGTAGCAACCAACGCTTCCTGTATGAATGAGTAGATATTTTCTTGTTCGTACCCCAGATTGGAGGCATGCTCGGCATAAGCAGCTATTCCTTTTACTCCATAGGTCAGCAATTCCCGTAAAGAACGAATATCCTCGTTCGCTGTTTGTAGTATGCCTACCGTGGCGGCTTTTTCTTCCATTTCTCCGGGTGTATTCCCTGTCCATGTCATGCAGTCGCAATGTAGATGATCTATAATTTCTATACCGTTTTGCTTGAGTGTTTCTTTCTGCTTTTCGCGCAGTGTAATCGCTTCGCTTATACGTTTGACGAAACGCTCTTTGTCGAAATTGGCGTTAGTAATGGTCATAAACAACGATTCCATTACGAATCGGTTTGCATGGGCGGAAACCTCAAAGCCCTCCTGACGCAATTTTACGGTACAACGTGAAATCCCTTTCAGAAGAAAAATCAGCAAATCCTGAAGATTAGCTACATCGGAAGTCTTTCCGCACACTCCTTTTATGGTACAACCCTTGTTTTGGGCTGTTTCCTGACATTGATAACAAAACATACTCATGTCGTTTGTTTTTAATTATTATATTATATCCAATTCTCTTCTATTACTTCTCCTTGTATTCCTATAATGACCTTTTTTACAGGTACTTTACGCGAAGCCTTTTCCATTGCCGTCTCCACCAGTTGCAGTAATCCGCCGCAGCAGGGAACTTCCATGATGACAACGGTTAAAGTGTTAATGTTTGACTGTTCAATCATTGCAGCTATCTTTTGAATATAGATTTCTTTTCCGTCATCCAGTTTCGGGCAGGCTATTGCCAACACATGATTCCTCATAAACCTGTTGTGGAAATTGCCGTAGGCATAAGCCGTACAGTCGGCAGCGATAATTACATCAGCCTCTCTGAAATATCCTGAATGAGGATTTAATAGATGCAGTTGAACCGGCCATTGCCTCAATTGCGAAGGTATATTTCCTGACTGTACCGCCTGATTAACCGGAGCAAAAGACATTTCCCTGCCACCGGGACACCCACAGGCATGTCCCGGTGTTTGTTTCCTCTCACTTTCATTTCTTAATCCGCTCATATCTATATTTATATTATGTTCTTTTAAATAGAGAATGCCTTGATGCAATAATTCCTCTTCATTATGTGCTTTCAGGTGAAGCAGATGCGCCCGTATGGTCTTTTCGCCTTTCGGAACAAGCCTTTCCATGACAGCCGTTTCATCGTAAGGCTCTGCCTCCCGTTCTTCGAATTCTATCGCTCCTACAGGACATTCCCCAATACATGCGCCCAGACCATCGCAATACAGGTCGCTTATCATCCGTGCTTTTCCGTCTATCAGCTGCAACGCCCCTTCATGGCAACCTTCTATACAGGCGCCGCAACCGTTGCAAAGTGCTTCATCTATCTTAATTACTGTTCTTTTCATCTTATTATTTCTTTTATTTATGTGCAAAATTACAGGAAGCAAAACAAACAACTCGTAACATCCGTTACGCTGTTAGAAATTATTATGCGTATCTTTGCAGAAGGTAGGAAATAAAGAATATGAATACTGATTTATTATTTTTTTGCACCATGTGCCGGGATAAGCCCGATCATGAACCAGAGAAAATGAAGTGTACAATCGACCATAAGGCGAAACATTTCAAAAGAGGGGATTTAATTGCTTCGCAGGGAGACCGCGTCTCTTATTTATATATGCTGACAAAAGGAAAGGTGAAGACGGAAATCATATCCAATTCGGGGTTAACGATTTCTGTAGAAGAGATTAAAGCCCCTTATCCGCTGGCTGCCGCCTTTATCTTTGCCGACGACAACCGCTTTCCGGTGGAAGTTACTGCCATGGAAGATTGCGAAGTAATACTTATCAGTAAACCATCCATCGAAAAACAGATGGCTAAATGTACTGGTTTCCTGAGAGGATTTATGGCTTTTATCGCCAACCGCGTGCAGTTTCTTTCGGAGAGGCTAAAGATATTTTCGCAGAAAGGAATTAAAGCCAAGGTAGCTTACTACATCCTGCAACGCGACCAAAACGGAACATTTGACCTAGGACGCAGTATCGCATCGCTTGCCGAATATTTTGGAGTAGAACGGCCTTCCCTTTCGAGGGCTATCTCCGAAATGGTAAGGGAAGGTATCATCGAATTTAATGCCGGGAAAGGGAAGGTCCTAAAGTATGATGAGATAAAAGAATTACTGGGATAATTGCAGGACTGATATCAATAAAAATAGAGACCTATTTTTTTGCTTCTCTTTCTGTCATTTTATCCACCGCTTTATCGAAAGCCCGATCGCCGAGTATTTTCTTTGCTCCCAGTATAATTCCCGAATCTTCACCTGCCGAATACCGGGTTTTGGGTTTCTCTGCTTCCAAAGCTTTGAGTATTACATCGGCAATTACCGACGGTTCCGATGCCTTTTCGGGATTCAAAACCGTACGCCATTGTTGTATTTTATCCGCGTAATCACTTCCATGGGAAACGCGATTCAGATTGTGCCGTGCTTTTTCCCACCAGGGGGTATGGATGATTCCGGGTTCGATGATCACTACATCAATGCCGAAATCCTCGACTTCCTGACGCAAAGTATCACTCAAACCTTCCAGGGCAAATTTACTGGCGTGGTACCATCCGCCAAGCGGAGTCGCCATTTTACCGGCTATGGAGGAAACATTCACTATCTTCCCGAATTCATTCTTCCTCATACCCGGAAGAACCAACTGGCAAAGATGAGCAATGGAGAAAAGATTAACTTCCATTTCCTTACGAGCCTCTTCGAGTGGTACATCTTCCAGAGTTCCGTAAAACCCATACCCGGCATTGTTAATAAGTATATCTATCCGTCCTTCTTTTGCCAATACAATTCCAATGGCTTCTTCTATCGAATCACTGTCTGTAAGGTCAATATAAACCGGATGAATCCCCGGCAATACAGGAATTATTGCGGTATTTCGTGCCGCACCGTAAACTTTATAACCTTCCTCTGCTAACTTTATGGCGGTTGCTTTCCCTATCCCGGACGATGCTCCGGTAATGAATACTATTTTTTCCATATCTGTCTCTTTTAATTCTATCTTAAAAATTATAACAGAATAGAATGGTCAATAGTTGTAGTTCAACTGGATTGGGATATCTTCATTAAAATAGTATCTATTTTATTTGCTTTATTTTGCCTGATATCAGATAAATATACTAATTTTACGAAATAAAAAATAATCCTATGAAAGAAGTATTTGAATTTTTGAAAGAAGCCGGCGTGTTTTACCTGGCTACTATCGACGGTGAACAACCCCGCGTAAGACCTTTTGGCGCAGTAGCTCTTTATGAAGATAAGATCTACATTCAGACCGGAAAAGTGAAAGAGGTTTCCAAACAGATTTCCGCCAATCCCAAAACGGAGATTTCTGCTATGGCGGGCGACAAATGGATACGCATCGCCGCTGAACTGGTGAATGATGACCGTATAGAGGTGAAACGTTATATGCTGGAACAATACCCGGAATTGAAAGGTATGTATTCGGCAGAAGATGCAAATACGCAGGTTTTATATCTTAAAAATGCAAAAGCATCCATTTATTCATTTACCGAGCCGCCTGTAAATTACGAATTTTGATAAAGGAAAAATATGTGTGAATCTTTGCATCTAAAAGAACAGAAAGCGCTTATCACTGCCGCCCACACCTGTCCTGTCGGAAAATCGTTGCATCCTTATTTGAAACAGACTATCCGTTTCCATTTTGAAGAAGAGTAAAAACGGTTATTATTTCTAAGAAGCATAATCGGGTTTATATACTTTCCTGTATCCTTCTGCCAACCCTATATAACCGTCGATACAACGGGAAAAGCCGGAATTGTATTTTATTTTTTGAGTATCCTTTTTAAGTAGGAAATATCTAACAGATTCACTGTCTCGAACTTCCCTTTATAAAATACAGCCCAGTTATTGAAAACACAGGGTAATTCCTTTGCTTTTTGCAGCGTATCCACCTGAATAAGAGAAACAGGAATTTCATTCATTTCACAATACTCTTTTATCATCCCGATGTTTTGATAGATATAAGGGCATTGCATATCGTAATAAATGGTAAGATCTTTGCTTTCAATTTCTTCTTTCTTAGCATTTTGCGTAAACTTCGGCGTGGTTCCGTCAAAAGAAAACGCAAGTAATTCATACCCTTTACCGGTAGTATCAGCTACCTCAAAGCCGAACTTTTTTGCAAAGGATTGATCAGAAAGCCAGGCCTTTTGTTTCTTGGCCCCGAGCATACAAACGCCGGATTTACCCTTTTCTTTGGCATCCGCCAAACAGTACTCCATCAGGGATCTCCCATATCCCTTTCCTTTAGGGCTACCGGCAACCCACAAGCAATAAATATAATAATAGTTATCACCTGTTATAGGAACCCATGCTGTTTCCAGAGGAGCGTATTCAATAAAAACCGTAGCCTTCGCATTCAACTTTCTGAAAACATGGCCTTCTTTCAGTCGTTCCGAAAGCCATTGCCGTTTGGAATCAATGCCCGGATGAGCTTTTTTACTGCGGATGATGCAACATACATGTTCATTGGCTAAGTTTTCTGCTGTTAAGTTTACAAAATCAGTATTCATAAGCACACTTTCGCTTTAATCAGATACTATCAGCGAGGATATCCAAAAAGTAAAATAAAGGGGCCTATTGATATTCAATGGCTTAAGAAGTCCCCTTCAGGGGATTTAGGGGCAGAAAGTTCTTTTTGGACACCTTCATTGACAGTATCGTTATTAATAGTTAATTAATGTGCAAATGTAATGAATTTAGGTGGTTTATCCCTTTTTATTTTTTAGCTATTCTGTACAATCGGCCTTCATCCGTTACAGCATACAGCGCTCCGTCCCTTCCCTGCTCTACATCGCGAAAGCGCTGATTTTGATCCGCAAGCAACCGTTCCTCGCCAACCACTCTATTGTCTCTCAATACGATACGGGCAATATGTTTACTACTTAATCCACCTATAAACAAGTTATTTTGCCATTCGGGAATCACATTGGAACTATAGAAAGTCATACCGCCTGGAGAAAGAACCGGATCCCAGTAATATACAGGTTGTTCCATGCCTTCTTTTTGCGTAATACCTTCCCCAATCGTTTCACCGCTATATTCGATTCCATAAGTTATGGTTGCCCATCCGTAATTCCTGCCAGGTTTTATCAAATTGAGTTCATCGTCTCCGCGAGGTCCCATTTCGGACATCCATAATTCCTGTGTAACCGGATGGAAAGCGAGCCCTTGTGCGTTCCTATGTCCGTACGAATAAATTTCGGGCAGTGCACCCTGGGTATTCATAAAAGGATTCCCGGCCACCGGTTGTCCGTTGGGTGTAATGTGGATTACTTTACCATATCCATTATCAAGTAACTGCGCTTTCGGCCGGGTTTCCATATTGGAGCGTTCTCCGGTTGATACGAAAATATTTCCATTCTTGTCGAAAAGAATACGGCTTCCGAAATGCATACTGTTATCGTAGTACGGCATAGCCCTATAGATAACCTGAAAATTCTCTATTTCATTCTCATTGGCAGAAAGCTTTCCTTTTCCTACTGCAGTAAGCGAACCCTGGGGTGTTTTCTCGGCAAAAGTAAAATAGAGCATCCGGCTCGTTTCAAAATCCGGTGCAGGAGTTACATCCAACAACCCGCCCTGTTCCCTGTCGTCTACTTCGGGAAATCCTGTAATAGGATCGCTAAGTTCGCCGGAAGTGGTGGCAATGCGTAGCGTTCCCGCTTTTTCTGTTATTGCCAGTCTGCCGTCGGGAAGAGTGGTTACCGCCCATGGAGAAGACAGCTTGTCTGAAAGTATCGTCACTTCATAAGGAGTGGTTGTTTTTACACCCGAAATCCGTGTCTGGCCTTCGAATGCCGGTTTGTAGTTTGTGTTAGGCTGCCCGGTTTCCACAGGAGGCAGTGTTTGAGGATTCTGTTCCTGTGTGGTTTCGTCATTGCAAAAAGCAAAGGCAGAAATAAAAAATAAAGATAATACTCCCGTTAATGGAATTCTGAATAATTTCATAGTTTAATATTTTTATGTTTATACTATTGAATTGCTAATACTATTTTTATAACAATTTATATTAAAGAGTTGTTTAGCGGGCTAAAACAGTATATTATAAGGAATGGGAACAGAAGGTTTCGTAGATCATTCTATAAAATAAAGCGGTAATGTATGATACTAGACACAAGGGTATCCAAAAAGTGCTTTCTGCCCCTAAATCCCCTAAAGAGGACTTATTAAACAGTTGAATATCAATAGCCCCCTTTAGGGGGTTGGGGGCAGACGATGAGATTATTTACTTTTTGGGTTAAAGATATTAAAGAATAGGGATTATTCTTCCTCTGATCCGATTCTGTTTCTTAGTTCTTTTTTCAAATCCGAAGGAAGGTCGTTCCAATGCAAATCCAGTAAAGCTCCTTCCAGAGAATATAAATAGTAGCAGACCGGAATTGTTTTTTCCGGATAGTTTTCACGTATTTTCTTAAAAGCCACTACGGATGTCATCTCTGCAAGGTCCGACAGAGAAAAAACACCAATCTCATTCAGGCGTTCTCTAATGGTTTTGCCTATATTCTTTGCGTTACTTAAGTCATTGTTTCCTTTTAATTCCATAATTAATTCTTTTTTGCTACAATAAATATTTCAGGTAAATCCGATAAACGTACACTTTCTATCTTATTTAAACCTGCATTCACGATTTCTTTTTCAATTTCACCAATAGTAAAAAAATAAGTTTCCGGCATAATACCGATAAATCTCAAGAACTTTACATACCAGGTAGCAGAAGTATTCATTTCGCCGAAACAGGGAACAGCCACCATCAAAAGACCGTTAGGTTTAAGCAACTTATAAAACTGCTTAAATAATTCTTTTCTATTTCCTATGTATTGCAAAACATTAAAGAGGGTGATAACCTGAAAAAAATCTTCTTCAAACATCTCATCCAAAGCTGTTATTTTGGAGAAAGTCGCATTGCCTATATTCTGATTCTTCTTGTTTTGTTGCGCCCGCTTAAACATCCCTTCAGATACATCCACTCCATACACTTTATGGGTATTTCGCGCTATTCGAAGGGTAATGGTTCCGGTTCCGCATCCGAAATCAAGCACAGTATCGTCCGGCTGTAGATATATTCCGAATTTACTTTTTAGATGTTTGACTAAAGTAGAATTGGCCGCACTCTCTGCCCAACTCCAACCGGATACCTTATCCCAAAACTTATAAGACTTATCTTTTTCCGTTTTATACATACGTAGATAATAATCTTTGTTTATAGAACCCTACAAAGGTAATGTTTTCTACGGTTGCTTTTCATAAACTCAAATACAGACCATAAATATTAAGATCCGTTTATTACAATAATAAAAATATCTTTTCAGAGTAATATAAAACAATCCTATGAATTTATTTTTCAAAAAGATTT
>JAJBTS010000114.1 GCA_020860885.1 Bacteroidales bacterium | reverse complement strand
CTCCGTATCCGCTTTCGGACAAAAAAGCTCTAAATTATCTGTGTTCTTAAAGAAAAAAGGATCCGAAACACAGGTCCTTAATCAATCTCATCTCAGAAATGACGGCACAAAACAATATTTGGATTATATTGATAAAACAGGTATAAGCTATATACATCTCGACAGGGAAGTATACGAATATTATCCCGATGGCGCCGTCAAATCCATCACTTACCTGTCTGCACCCAGACAAGGCAGCGATTATTTACCGGATGATAAATACGAATATACTTATGATGCCAATGGATTTATAAGTTCTGAGATCGATTATGATATTATCCAGGGAAGATTGGTTCCGGATGAAAAAGAAGAATACACAAATGATGAATTCGGTAATCCGCTGATTACTACCAATTATGACTGGGTAGGAAATGCTTATGTGCAGGATTATAAGATGGAACTGGTCAAACAAGGTAACAAATACGTAGGATCGGTTATGGAACTCGAAAACGGTCAGCCCATTACCTATCCGGTGGAATTAGAAATTCTGGAGGCAAACGAAGGCCGCTGGAAAATCTTTACTATGACTTCCCGGAATGAAAAAATAAAAATCGAAAAAGACTGGGACCAGTGGGGAAATGTAATATTATTCCAAAAATCCGAATGGCATGAACGATTTCAGACATGGTTGGTAGATGAATTCGAAGAATATCGGTATGATAATTTCGGAAACCTTATTTTCAATGAGTCCTATGATGCTGATGATGAAAATGGTGACGGTGTAATTACGGAAAATGAAAAAGACTGGGATGGAGATAAGGTGGAATTTTCAACCTTTGATGCCTCAGGATATCCGACTGAAGGAATAGAATATGAACAAAGTGAAAGACGAGGCAATTGGAGAGAAACTCAAAGCTGGAAACTGTATTATAGGAGTTCTCCAACTTTTATTCGCCCGCTTACGGATATAACTATGAATTATTGGACAGAAAACAACCAGTTATATATCCAGGCACAGGAAGCTGGCTCGATAAAAGTATACAATACCAACGGTCAGATTATAGAACAATTACAGGTTGAGGCGGGAATAAATACTCTTGATTTATACCAGGGCCTTTATATTGTAGTAATAGACGAACAAGCTTTTAAGGTAAAGATTTGAGTAGTTTATAAAAAACGGCAATAAAGGAAATTAAAACTTCTTTATTGCCGTTTTTTTGTAATTATTTCAAAGGGGTTTTTCGTGTCTGAAATTTTTCCAGACAATCCCTCTCTTTATAAATTAAGCTTTAGCGCTTTTTACTTTTCTTTTGTTGTTCTTTCAACATCGCCTGTTGTTGTCTTTGCGCTTCTTCCAACCGAGCCATAAAACCGGATTTCTTTTTGGTTTTTACTTTTCCTTTATTAGCTTCCAGTTTAGCCAACAATCTGTTTTCATCGATGAAGAAACGGAAAGCCAGAGTCTGAAGAATAGTGAAAAGAGTTGAAATCAAATAATAGTAGTTCAAACCTGCAGGATACGAATTAAGGATAAAGAACATCATTACAGGCATAAAATACATCATCAATTTCATTCCCGGCATCTGTTCCTGACCTGCATTCTGCTGGTCCATCGTATATTTGGTATTCAGGATTGTTACCAAAGACATTAGCAAACAGAACAAACTGATATGATTGCCAAAATACTGGGATACAAACGGAATGTAGGTATCCCAATGGATCACGGAATCATAAGTAGATAAGTCATTGGCCCACAAGAAGCTTTGATGCCTCAATTCTATCGCCGAAGGAAAGAACATAAACAATGCCAGCAAGAAAGGCATTTGTATCAGCATAGGTAAACATCCTGCCATCGGATTGACCCCGACCTGATTGTATAGCTCCATCATCTTTTGCTGACGAACCATTGCATTATCCGGACCTGGATGCTTAGCATTAATAGCTTCTACCTGAGGTTTCAAAACCCTCATTTTGGCAGAAGACATAAAGGATTTATAAGTCAACGGGAACAATGCCGTTTTTATGATTATAGTAAGTAGCAGGATAGCAATACCGATACTTATTCCCCACCCTGTCAACCAATCAAAGATTGGAATAATGATCCATTTATTAACTGCACGGAACAAGCTCCACCCCAGCGGAACTAATTTTTCCAATTCTAAGTTTTGTCCTTCGAATTTCGTTTTATCGTAATCCTTTAACAATGTATAGTCGTTAGGACCAAAGTAATAATTAAAACCTACAGACTTGGTATCGTATATATTAAAAGGAACACTGGTATAAGAATTATATTCTTTGATATAATCTCCGGCAGAAAAATATTTGGATTCCAGCTTGGAAGACTCAAAACTGTCGTGCGATATAAGTACGGAAGAAAAGAACTGGTCTTTGTAACCGATCCATTTCAGTTTATTGGTAATATTTTTTACATCATCTTTAGATTCCCTGAGTTGTTCTACATCATCGGAAGTAAATTTATAGGTCAACCGGGCATATCGTTCTTCAAAGTTACGACCCTTTTCCTGCTGGCGTATCTTTTGTCTCCATTGGATATCCAACGTACGCATTGCGGGAGATAGATCTGTCTGAAGATTATTGGTCACAATTTCAAAATCCACCATATAATCATCCGGATGCAAAGTATAAACAAAATCCATAGATTTGTTTTCGCCTGCATTCAAACGTAAGGTAGTTTGTAAGTCAGAGTTAGGGATTACTTCAAAATAAAAATCACTACTGTTTAAAACACGGTTATTAGCAGTGATGAAAGTCATATTAAAATCGGTTTCTTCTCCTTCAAATAAATACAAAGGTTCTTCCCGGTAATTTGTAAACTCTTTCAAATGAACAGAATGAATATAGCCTCCTTTGGTAGACAATTTAATTTCCATTAAATTATTTTCCAGAGTTACCAATTTTTCTTCTCCTTCGGCAGCAGCTCCAAAGCTACCGTAAATATCAAACAACCGGGCTTGTTTAGCAGAATCAGTTACCTGTTCATTTTCCAAAACATCTATTTCTTCACGTTCCGCGGCAAGGGCTGCTGTCACTTTCTCCAGTTCTTGTTGCTGAACCCAGGCCAGAGAATCCTGGTATTTTTGTTGTTCTTTTAGTTGTTCGGGTGTAGGGCGACTCAAGTACGAGAATCCCATTAAGACGGCAAATATTAATATAAAGCCGATTATTGTGTTTTTATCCATTTTTTAGTCTTTAATAGCTGCTTCAATAAAACTCATAAATAAAGGGTTCGGTCTCACAACCGTGCTGTTGTATTCAGGATGAAATTGTGTACCTACGTACCACTTCAGTTTAGGTATTTCCACAACCTCCACCAAGCCGGTATCCGGGTTAGTTCCGACACATTTCATTCCTTTCTTTTCAAATAAATCTTTATATTCGTTGTTAAATTCATAACGATGGCGATGACGTTCACGGACCAGATCGCATTTGTAAGCTTCGTATGCCCTGGAGTTTTTATCCAGCTTACAATCGTAAGCACCTAAACGCATAGAGCCTCCCATAAAAGTAAGATTTTTTTGTTCTTCCATAATGTCTATGACTTTATAGGGGGTCGACTCGTTCATTTCGGTTGAATTGGCATCTTCCAGTCCGAGGACATTTCTTGCAAATTCGACTACCATACATTGCATTCCCAGGCAAACTCCTAAAGTAGGCTTGTTATTTTCCCGTGCATATTTCAAAGCGATCAGTTTACCTTCCACTCCTCGTTGGCCGAATCCCGGAGCAATCAATATTCCATCCAGATCCGAGAGCATCTCAACTACATTTCCTTCCGTTATTTTTTCCGAATGAATAAAACGTAAATCCAGGCGGCGTTTATGATAAGTAGCTGCCTGCAATAAAGACTCATTGATGGATTTATAAGCATCGGGTAATTCTACATACTTTCCTACGACTCCGATGGTCACTGCTTTGTCTGCAGTTTTCATGTTTTCCAGGAAGTTTTTCCATTGCGGCATATCTACATTCCCATCCACAGGCATCCCCATCTTTTGCAGAACGATCTTATCCATTCCCTGTTCTGCCAAAACAATAGGAACTTCATAAATACTGGGAACATCATAGGATTGCATTACTGCGTCTTCATCCACATTACAAAATAATGCCACTTTACGGCAAATGGATTTCGACAACTCCTGCTCTGTCCGTAAAACCAGGATATTAGGTTGTACTCCCTGTTCCTGAAGACTTTTTACCGAGTGCTGAGTCGGCTTGGTTTTTACTTCTTTCGCCGCAGCGATATAAGGAACATATGTCAGATGAACGCATAAGCAGTTTTTGCCTAATTCCCATCTTAACTGACGAACACTTTCTATATAAGGAAGTGACTCTATATCACCGACCGTACCTCCAATTTCCGTAATCACAAAATCAAACCTTCCGGTTTTACCCAATATCATAATATTGCGTTTGATTTCATCGGTAATATGAGGGACCACCTGCACTGTTTTTCCAAGAAACTCGCCTTTTCTCTCTTTATTTATCACATTCTGATAAATACGGCCTGTTGTAATATTATTAGCTTTAGATGTAGGGATATTCAGGAAACACTCATAATGACCCAGGTCCAGATCGGCTTCATGACCATCTTCGGTCACATAACATTCACCATGTTCATAAGGATTGAGAGTTCCGGGATCAATATTAATATAAGGGTCAAATTTCTGGATGGTGACCCGGTATCCTCTTGCTTGTAGTAATTTGCCTAAAGAGGCGGCCACAATTCCTTTTCCCAGGGAAGATACTACGCCACCTGTTACGAAAATATACTTTGTTTCTACCACGTTATGTTTTTTTGCTTAATAAGCGTACAAAGTTATATCTTTTTCAAAAAGGAAGCAAGTTATAAGTGTTGAAAATTTAACGTTAAAAATTCAAAGTGAGTTAAAAAATACTTTCAACACTCAATTTATCCTTTTTAATTCAGTAAGTCTATGATTTTGCGGGCATTCGTTGCATTATTATACAATCGGTTCAAGAGATTTTGCCGCTCTTTTATTTCTGTTTCGGGAAAATCGTTGTATAAATACTCCTGAATCTTTTTCAACAATAAGGGAGCTTTTAAAGTAACAGGCACACAAAGGGAATCGAGCCCCGATCCGTCGACCATGCGTTTATTGGCCAGGCAATAATGGGCGCGATACAGTGTATCGACCAGTTTCATCTTTACACTGGACCATTGCGTGGTAATCAATAAATTAATAGATGCTTCCTGAATTAATTTATCCAGCTCATCGGGTTTCAGGTTGGTTTTTAGCTCCACGTTCGAAACTTTCGAAGCAGCCTTATAAATGGATTCGTCTATTCCCATTCCTGCAATCACCCAGGGAATTTTCTCATCTTTCTTAGCTACCTTGTCTATTAAAAAATGAGCCACTTTCCGATTCCAGTCTTCATTGAAATCGGCCTGGAATAACACATACGATTTGTATTCCTTTGTTATCTCCATCCGGGAATTTTTATGGAAAAGAGGAACCAGTATTATCTTTTCATCTTCATACCGATGCTGGAAATAGCCGGCTTCCGTTGTAGATACAGGCAATATATAGTCGGCATGACGAAGCTTCAATTCGAACTTTTTTAAGCGGAGCGATTCGAGGTACATATACCCCTTCTTTAATAAAGAATCCGTATTTTTGGAAACACTTCCATGATAGATATACTCAATATTATGAGCTCTTACAAGTTTTAACCGTTTCTTTAATTTCGGATGATCGAGATAATAACAGGTATGAATTCCCTCAAATAAGATCGGATAATCGTTTTTGAGTAAATTGTTCAACAGAGTATTCGTCTTTCTACTGTAGACTATAAACGGAAGCCTGTTGAACATAACCTTTACACCATTCTCTTTCTTGTAATAATGCGTTTCTTCACAAAATTGCTTCAAAGCTTCGTTATGAGCTCTTTCTTCTCCGAAAGAGTGCAAGATGATTTTCACTCCGCTTTCACTCAATGCTTTTATCTGATAATATACATCAACAATACTTCCGAAACTATTCGGATAGGGTACATTAAAAGATACAATATTCAAATATTGTGATGTCATAAGCCTATTATTTTAAGTTATTGTGCTTCTTTTATTACTCTCAATACGGTAAGAGACTCTTTTTCCCAGGTTAATTCTTCGTTTGCTTTTTGAAAACCTTCTGTATTTTTTTCCCTTACCGCCAGTTTCCTTACCGCATCCGCAATTACCTGCGGTTCGTATTTATCGATCAAGATCCCGACACCATACTCCTCAACCACTCTTCTTATTTCAGGAAAATCGATAGCTAAAACGGGAATATTACCTCTTATATAATCGAAAATACGGTTAGGAAGAGAATAATAATAATTCAATCCTTTATTTTCCAAAAGGTTAATCCCTATATCCGCACAGGCAGTATATGCAGGTAATTCTTCAAAAGGAATTCTTCCTGTAAATATTACCCGGTCCGTCAATCCCTGTTTTTCAACTTTCTTTTTCAATTCCTCCAGAATATCCCCACCTCCTACTACATAAAAAACAAAATCCTCCAGAAGAGGCATAGCATCAATCACCCACTCTATTCCACGGCCTACATTTACCGCTCCCTGATAGATCAGCACTTTTTTACCTTGCGTATCCACAGGTACGGAAATTTCCTTTTTAATCACAGGCTGAGCAAAAGGAATATTACGTACCACCTGCATATGGATTCCATATTTCCGATTGTAAACATCCGCAATGGACTGACATACCGTATAGCTGTTTTTCAGTTTCGGGAAAAGCCAGTCTTCCGCTTTTGTCCATACGGCCTTCACTAATTTCCGGTTTACTACTTCCGGCACCTCAGGAAACATTTCATGGGCGTCAAAAACCAAAGGTTTGCGCCGTATCCAGGATACAAGATAATTCGCAATTAGTGTATCCGTATCGTTAGACAAAAGGATGTCTGTTTTATCAAAAAGCAGATAAAAAAACAAACGAATATTGTATTCGGCATAGAACAAGAAAAATTTATTGAATATCAGCCGCATCCGGTCGGTTCGGTAGGGCCTGCTTAATGCAGCGCTATTCCTGAATTTCCTTCCAACCAGTTTAACATCGTATCCGTTTTGTAACAACGTAGTACAGACCTTATGAACTCTTTGATCCGTAACCAGATCATTTATAACAGATACTGTTATTCTCCTATGCCTATTGTTTCTTAAATTCAATTTCCTGTTTTATTTGTTTTTGACTAAGCGGCCAGACAGGCCCTTCTTTTATTAAACGGATAGCTTCCTGATCTATTGAATGACAAAGGGATTTTTTCACCTGAATATCATAAGGCCGCCCGTAAATATCTATAAAAAAAGTTAGTTCTACCTTGCCCTCCACATCTTTACAGGCATTATCCTGCGGGTATTTCAATTCTTTTTTCACATACTCATCAAAGTTTTTGTATTCTTTTGCTTCTCTTACAATATCGAGCGGCGCAACCTTACTTTTGCTAAAAAGAGCCGTATCTATTTTTCTTAAACGACTTGTCTCTTTTTTTGCAGACCATTGTACCTTCTTTTCCTGAGGAAATGAAGTATCCAGAGAGAATTCAGGATAACTTATCTCTGATTTTTGTGCGATTTTACCATATTGAAGTTCTCCGGCGGCCCTAGGAACATCCTTGCTTTCCCTCAAACGCAGTTTTTCTAAAGACTGTGCGTTGGAATTATTTATTCTTTCTTTGAATTCAGAATCTATCGTCAACTCCTCGTTTCCAACTAAAGGATCAAGAACCGGAGCGGACACTGCCTCATCGGCTTCCATATCCGCGAGAATTTCTTCCGAAACGGGTTCTTGTTCTTTTATGGCTAACGAAGATTCTTCTTTTTTCTCTTTTATTTTTGCAGGTTCCTTATCAATTTTTGAAATAGATCTTATATCTTTTTCTACTTGTACTTCTTCCAAATCTTTATCCTTCTCTTGAAGAATAACCTCCGGCTTTAATTCCAGAATTTCGTGACGAGCATCCGTAAACAATTTTTCCGGTGTCTGTTTTTGATTGAAGAAGAAAAATGAACCCAATCCGAGAATAAGCAATAAACCGGCGGCAACCCTCCAGTTACGAACCGGATGATTCTTTCGGGAGCGGCTTCTGGCTTTTCTCTGTAAATCCTGAATAGAATCCGCATGGTTTCCTTTCACCTTATGGAAGCCTTCCAACGCATCGTTCAGAAAAGGATCTTCCATCGCTTTCTTCTCTAAACGATGAGCATCCTTTCCCTTCCGGAATCCTTGTATGTAACGCCACAAACTCATTGATTTTTCTCTATGCAATTCTTTAAGTTTCGTTTTCCATTCTGAATATAACTCTTTACCTGCTTCAGGTTATAACCTGTTGTATCCGTAATATCCTGATACGACATTTCTTCCATGAAAAAACGCCGGATACTGATCCGTTGCTGTTCCGGAAGTTTCTCCATACATTCTCTTAATCTTTTCAGTTGATCTTCATCTTCCGTATCTTCATTTAATAGATGCAAAATACTGTCCGATTCCATAATATCCGAATTAAAATCGACAATTAATTCTTTATTTTCTTTACGAAGGATCTGCAAACAATGATTCTTCACAACAGAATAGACCCATGTCCTGAAAACAACAATATCGTACTCTTTGACTTTTAGAAGAAGAACCTCAAAAAGTTGCATAACAGCATCTTTCGATTTCTCTTCTTCTTTTAAGTATTTCAGACAAACTCCATATAGTAAAGGGATATACCGATTGTATAATTCGCCAAAATATTCTGTGTTCTCCGTTTTTTTATAGTGAGTCAGGAGTTCGTCATCCGACCATTTCGATATGTTCTTTCGCCAAAACAAATAGAATGCTTTTTCACAAAAGTAAAAAAAAATTCGATCCGTTTATGGAATCCGCAGGTTTAATGGGTGTGTGGGGCGGACAAAAGGCGCGGGGGGACGTCTTGCGAGTCATCGAGTCTACGGT
>JAJBTS010000227.1 GCA_020860885.1 Bacteroidales bacterium | reverse complement strand
AATCATTTTATCTTCTGGCGGAATGATTTCCTTTTCGACCTGCGCCTGGTCATACTCAAATTTATTTTTCCCAACACATTCTAACCGGAATGAAGGTTGCCCTGTTCCTTGCGCTACAAGTATATTATCATCTCTACTGACTGTTATTTCTAACGGAAAGGAATCGGCAGAATAAACTCCGGTATAACTATTTAATTCCTCTGTTGTCAAGATAATAGATTCTTTGAATGCGGGAAATTGAAATTCTTTTCCAAAATAAATGCTTAATGCACCAATTAGTATGTCATTTAAAGGGTAAACCACGCCATTGGATGTCAGAGCAACAGAAACTTTCTCTTCCGGAAAATAAAAAGCATTTGACCGAAATCCGTCTAATCCTCCGGTATGCCCATATGCTTTCATTTCATAAAACGGAACCTGAACCAAACCGAAACCAAATCCGTCTTTCAGGGTAATCATTTGTTTCAGGCTCTCTTCATTTATAATTTTCAGAGTGAATAAACAATTTAAGAAGACATTCAAATCAAAAGGGGTTGAAATAATAGAGCCAGCTCCCAACAGGATGCTCATATCCGTCTCATCTTCAAGTGTCCATTTCGATAATTTCTTATAGGATAGAGCTTCATTGTTACTTACATTAATTTTGTTTCCGGGTGATGTATTCTCAAGAAGGCAAGGTTTAATAATTATTTCCTGAAGTAAGTCGGAAAACTTCTTTTTTGCAATATCTTCTGCAATGAACGCTAGTAATGTATAGTTTGAATTGGAATATTCAAATCGTTCGCCAGGCTCAAAGGAGGTATTGCCTGATGCAATTCTCTGAAGAAGTTGTTCTTTTGTATGTTCTACTGTATTCCACTGCATATAATCCGTCACACCTATAAAATTAGCAATTCCGCTTCTATGTTGCAACAAATCCGCAATGGTTATTTTATCGGCATTTTTTATTTGCGGATAAAATTCACTGAGTTTTGAATCCAAAGACAATTTCTTATTCTCAATCAATTTCATGATTACGGTTGCTGTAAATGTTTTGGAAATAGAACCGACACGAAATTTTGTCGAGGCATTGTTCCTGACTTTATTTTCTACATCTGCATATCCGTAACTTTTTTGATAAACTTCTTTTCCGTCTTGAAAAATAGAGATACTTCCCATGCCTCTTTCATTTCCTTCAATGATTGAGAAGAGACTATCTAATTTCTGTTTGTCAAAGTTTTGAGCCTTCAATGTCAGACTGATTCCTACGAGGAAGGCCAATACAATAATTTTAGATTTCATTATTTTTCTGTTTAGTCTTACGTATGCTTTTTAGTTTCTCCTAATACAAAACAGAGCGTAACGACCGCTCATCAGCTCATTCGCTACACTCTGTTTATCTTTTCTTTCTGCTTAAAAGTTTTATTTCAACTTAATAAACCTCTATTCGGCCAGTATAGTAAATTCAGCTCCGGAAGCATAATCGCCGCCTCGCTGTTCACTTAATGCCGTAAAGCGGAGATAGCGGGCTTTTACCGGTTGATCAAAGTTTACTCTTTTCAAATTATTTCTTCTGTCAAAAGTTCCTGTATGAATAGGTTCTCCCCATTCTTTTCCATCCATACTAACATGAATGGTATAATCTTTAACAGTACCGTTTCCACCTTCAGGACGAGGCAGGTAAGTAAAACCTTTGATGGTTTTAACATCCCCCATATCAAAGTCCACCCAATGCGGATGCTTAGCTACCGTAACAGAATACATCGTATGCCAGATTGTATTAGGATCACCATCGACCAGATTCTTAGCATCTCCGGATCCGAACTCCTGACTACTTGCATAAATTACTTCCGCAGGAATAAATTCTATTTTTGAAAATTCCAAAGAAGCTTTTATTGTCGGATTGTTTACAAACCAGGCTGAGATAGTTCCACCTTCTTCTACCGTAAATGGTTCTGTATACGTTTGTTTTTTCCCTCCGTTCAACGAATATTCCATGGTAGACTCTTCATTTGAAGAAACCAGTTCTATTACACCTCTGTTGCTACGTATAATTGCCAATGGGATTTCTCCTGCCGGAGCAACATTTGCTGTTTCTGTCAGGTTCTTCCCGGACGGACGGATAATAAATCCGAAGTTGTTGTAACCGGATAAAATACGGTCTTCTTCCAGAGGAGGACCCTGACCGCAACTATTACCACCTAAACCTGTAACACCTACTCCTAAATGAAGATAAGTATCTCCTGCCGGCGGCAATTGATAAGGATGTTGAGCCAAAGTCATATCCAACGCCGAATAAGGCAATGCGGATACCGACATCTGCTCGTTCGCTGCCACAAATACAGCTCCTCCCCCTACATGATCTGTCAAAGCACACCACCGAACATCTTCATGATTTCCCATATCCTGAGGTTTCGGGAAGTTTACAAATTCTCCTTCCACAGTATTTTCAAACACCTCTATAAACTGTCCGGATTTACGGTCGGGATAATTATCTATCGGACCACGGCCATAATAAGTGAAATTCTCAAATTTCTTCGGAACTCTCATTACATAACCTAGACGAGGCACAGTAAAAGAAGCTTCATTCGATGTAATAGCAGCTTCCAATTCGATGGAACCATCGGGATAAACCGTCCAGATCTGGTTGGTAATAAATTTAAAACTATTTTTATCCAGTTTTTCTTCCGGTAATTCTTCGATTGTATTTCTACCCGAGCTGGTTCCTCCGTGTATTCTGGCGGCATTCGGAGCCTGGGATTCCACAGAAAAAGAAAGAACAACGGTTCCGTCTTGTTTTTCTATAACATTCGTATTTAGAACTTTATGAACAAGATTATGCAATCCGCGGGTATACCATTGAGAATAAAACCAATTATCATTATTAACAAAAGCGCGTAAAGCATCTAATTTAGGGCCATTTCCATCAGAAATAACTGTTTCGCTGCCATATTTCAAATTATAGATAGTACCAGTGGTCAAATCAAATTTCACTTCAAAGTTATTCCCTTTGATAGTTTTATAATTTCCCTGAGTATCCAGAACCTGCGGTTTTCCTGCATTTCGCACCACATCCGTGATCAGAGGTTTTTGAGTTGCTTCTTTTACCAGGATCTGCTCTTCAGCCTGAACGAATCCGGCTTCCGCCCAGGGAGTACTATTCTTCTGGCAGAATTGAATCTTCACAAAATATTCCGATTGCGGTTTCAACTGGCTGTATTGGTACGGAATTTCTATTTGCGCACGTTTACGCGGCAACACTGTTTGCATCAGCACTTCACCATTTCTTATTTCTTTTCCGTTTTCATACAGCATCCACTTCACTTTATAATTAGAAAGATCTTTAAAATAATATTTATTGAAGACTTCAAAGAATCCATTGGGAACATCGATTGCGCTTACACCAATATTTTGATACACTTTTTTCACTTCATAATATTGAGGTTTAGGCTCAAGGTCTGCAAACATGATTCCGTTCATCACAAACTGACCGTCGTTGGGCGTATCTCCGAAGTCTCCTCCGTAAGCCAGATAGCGGGTACCTGTTTCTTTATCGTAATGGTAAATAGCCTGGTCTACCCAATCCCAGATTGCTCCGCCCATAAAAAAGTTGGTCGATTCCATTGCCTCCCAGTAATCTTCCAGATTACCGCACGCGTTACCCATCGAGTGAGCATATTCGGAAACATGGAAAGGATATTTAATTTTATACTCACCTTTCACAGCATTCCGCATCCAGCCGATAGAAGGGTACTGATTGGAACCGATGTCGACAATGGAGTTATTCCGTTCGTACTGAACAGGACGCGACTGATCTAATTTCTTCAAAGTGTTATAGGCTGTCACAAAGTTATCACCAGGGCCTGCTTCATTCCCTAACGACCAGATAACAACAGAAGGATTGTTGATGGTGGCATGCGTCATTTCCATTACACGTGCAACATGTGCATTTTCCCATTCTTTAGGATGAGAAAGAGATGCATCGCCGTAATAATATTCATGAGATTCTATATTCGCTTCATCTTCCAGATAGATACCGTATTTATCGCAAAGAAAATAGAAATAAGGATCGGTAGGATAATGAGAGTTACGTACATGATTTATATTTCCTCTTTGCATAAGCTTGATTTCGTTTTCCATCATCTCACGGGTAATAGCGTGACCGACAGCCGGATTTGTCTCATGACGGTTAACCCCTTTCAGCTTAACAGTTTTACCATTTACATAATAATAACGTCCGGCCAATCCGAATTCGTCCTGCGAAGCAGGAGTATCTTTTACTTCCACTTCCCGGAAACCGACAATAGTAGAAACCGTTTCAACGGTTTTATTTTTCTTGTCTTTTAGTTCGGCAATTAAAGTGTAACGATATGGAAATTCAGACGACCATTTGTCCGGATTATTTACCTGCATTACCACTTCTTGCGCTTCAACGATTGAATTAGGATTTACTTTTGCAATCGTTGCAGTTGCAGTTGCATTTCCGACCAATTCATTTTCATCCGAATACAGTTTATTTTTATAAAGGCTGTAAACAATTTTATAATCTTCCGCTGCTTTTTTATTGAAATTCCGAATATCCGCATTGATTTTAAGGGATCCGTTTGTATACGTATTATCCAAATCGGGGATAACAATCAAATCGCGTATCTGCACTTTGGGGGTAGAATACAGAGCTACTGTCCGGAAGATACCCGGTAAACGGAACATATCCTGAGCTTCCAGGAAAGAACCGTCCGAATTCCTGTATACTTCTGCAGCAACCGTATTTTTTCCTTTTTTTATATAAGGAGTAATATCAAAAGAAGCTACATTGCGGGAGTTCTTGGAAAACCCCACATATTCTCCATTGATCCATAAATAGAAGAAAGAGTCTACACCATCAAAATTGATAAATATCTGACGTCCGTCCCAATCTTTCGGAATTTCGAAATCGCGACGGTAAGAGCCCACTTCATTCCGGTATTCATAAGTTGTCCAATTAGTAGGAGGAGTTCTCATTACTCCGCCTCTCCAATCATCGACAGCGACTTTATGTTGAAATATTACCGGTTGGTTTACATAAATAGGAACGCCATATTTTAAGCTTCCGTCTTTTTGAATGCCGTACACATTCCAACTGGATGGAACAGCTATATTGTCCCATGCAGAAACGTCGTAATCGGTTTTGTAAAAATCCACCGGACGTTTGTCGGGAGTCGGAACCCAGTTAAATTTCCAGTCTCCATTCAACGATTGCCAGAACTTACTGTTTTCAGGCAATACTTTACGTGCACTTTCTACATCTTGAAAAGAAAAGAAATACGCACGAGGCTGTTCTTTATTTAAAGCTAAATCTTCAGGAGACTCCCACTCTGTTCCTTTGGGAGCTTCCTCCGTGCCATAACGAAAGCCTTGCAAAGGCGGTTGATTGGCAAAAACCTGGATTGCCAAAAAACACCAAAATAATAATACTGTTAGTTTACGCATAATTATAATTAATGATTAATTAATGATTCTATTTTATGAATGTAATATTATACTCCTGCTGTTTCCACTCTATCGGATTTATACCGAAAAAAAACAGCAAATAAAATTCCTATAATCAAGACATATACAGCAAAAAAACACCAAATTGCCGACCAATCCGTAACCGCATTGGCTGTATGATAATCAACTATATATCCTGCAGTCAAATTCCCTATTATAGATCCCAATCCACCCGACAACATCATAAGGAGGCCCTGGGAACTTGCACGAATGTGCTGAGGAGCTTCTTTTTCTACAAATAAAGAAGCCGATATATTAAAAAAATCGAATGCCATCCCGTAAATAATGAGGGATAAGATCAGCCAGACCACTCCGCTTCCCGGGTTTCCGATCCCATAAAACGCAAACCGGAGGAACCAGGCGCATAAACTGATCAAAATTACTTTTTTGATTCCATATCTTTTCATAAAAAAGGGAATCGCCAGTATAAATAAAGCTTCCGATACCTGAGATATAGAGAGGAATATATTCGAATGTTTTATAGTAAAAGTATTTAAATATTTATCACCATATACTTCCGCATTACCAAAACCTAAAATAAAAGAAGAGCTAAAACTGTTTGTGATCTGAAGACATACTCCAAAAAAAACACAAAAGACAAAGAATACTGCCATATATTTTTTCCTGAACAATACCAAAGCATCTAAACCAAAGGCTGATTTCCAGTTCTTTATTTTTTTCTTTAACGGAGGTGAAGCCGGTAATGTAAAAGCATAGACAGCCAAAGTCAATGCTGTTGCCGAAGCCAGAAGAAGCTGGTTGGAACTAATCTTCCATCCGGAGAGATCGACAGTAAACATAGCAATTATAAAACCTACCGTTCCCCAGACTCTTATTGAAGGAAAAACCTTTACCGGATCCAGTCCTGACCTTGTCAAAAGGCTGTAACAAACAGAAGAGCTTAAAGGTATAGTAGGCATGAAAACAAGTGCATTTAATAACATTAAAGGAAATAATTCTTCATACGATGAAGCCCGGGAAGCAAAATAGAGTACGATAGCTCCAATGATGTGGCAAATACTTAATAAACGTTCGGAATTTACCCACTTATCGGCTATAATACCCATTATTCCGGGAGTAATTAAAGCAGCAAATCCTGAGGTAGCAAAAATTGCTCCGATTTGCGATCCGTTAGCCGGAACTTCCAATCCATAAGAAAGATAACCACCCAAAGAAATCAGCCAGGACCCCCAGATGAAAAACTGTAAAAATTCCAGAATTATCAGACGTAGCTTTAATGACATAATACAAGATAAGAAGCTGTCCAAAAATAACTTTTAGTACTCAAAATTTGGCTTTTTGGACAACTTCTTAGATATAGGACTTTTATAATATAGCAAAGTTTAATTTACTTTGAATTTAGTGTTTCCGTTTAACAGAAAGTCTACAATCTGATTAGCAGCAGCAATTCCTGCATTATTATTAGCTTCAGATGTTTGAGCTCCCATCTTTTTAGGAGTAGAGAAGTAACGTTTAGCAAACTTTTCTTTCAATTCATTATCGTTTTTCGGCATGATATCCGTAACGTATTTGAAATCCTGACGATCTTCCATCAATTTAACCAATTCCTGTTCATTTATAACCTCCTTACGGGCTGTATTAACCAAGACAGCTTTTGGAGGCATTTTTGATAAAAGGGCGTAATTAATAGAATTTTTTGTTTCTTCCGTTGCCGGAATATGCAAAGAAATATATTGGCAGGTTTCATACAGTTCTTCAGCAGAAGCAAGAGCTTTTACTCCCTCTTTTTCAATTACTTCAGCAGGACAGAAAGCATCGTATGCATAAATGTCCATTCCGAAACCTTTCGCTATACGGGCCACATTTCTGCCCACGTTTCCGTAGGCATGAATCCCTAATTTTTTACCCATTAATTCCGATCCTGACGTGCCGTCGTAAAAATTACGGGCAGCATAAACCATCATACCTAATGCCAATTCAGCCACAGCGTTTGAATTTTGCCCCGGCGTATTCATCACAACTACATTATGAGCCGTAGCAGCTTCCAGATCTACGTTATCATAACCGGCACCTGCGCGAACGACAATCTTCAATTCTTTGGCAGCATTCAAAACCTCGGCATCGATAATATCACTACGTATGATAATGGCCTGAACATCTTTTACAGCTTCCAATACCTGAGCCTTGCTCGTATATTTCTCAAGCAATAAGATTTGCATACCCGCTTTTTCAAAAACACGCTCAATACCGTTAACCGCTTCAGCAGCAAATGGTTTTTCTGTTGCAATTAATACTTTCATCAGAGATATTCTTTTTTGTTTATATGATATTAAAATACTGATACAATTGAAGTTTACAAAATTAAAAATAATTATGAGAGGAACAAAATGAAAGAAAGTCTTTTTAAAAATTATAACAATGGTGTAAAAATCCGCATAATGGATTCAAAAAACCGGCGAAGGCGGGGCCTTTTCTTCCATTCCTCTTTGTTTACCAGATAAGAATCCAGGGCGTCATTCAGGAAAATATCTTTTGCTTTCTGCGCGGTTGCTTCATCATAAATAAAAGCATCTGTTTCGAAACTCAATTCAAAACTACGCATATCCATATTAGCAGAGCCAACAATCGTCAAGGAATCATCGACTGTCATACACTTTGTATGGATAAATCCGCCCTGATATAAATATACTTTTATATTGTAATTCAAAAGATCCCTGACAAACGAATAAGTGGCTCCATCTACAAAAAAATTATCTGACTTCCGGGGTATCATTATATGAACTTCTATACCGCTTATGGATGCTGTAATCAAAGCCGAAAGAACTGTTTCGGAAGGAATAAAATAAGGGGTTTGGATATAAATATTTTTCTGAGCTCCGTTTATTGCCTGATAGATCCCTTTTTCAATACTGTTGTAGATGTCAACCGGTCCGCTGGAAACGATTTGCATAGGATTATCTCCGTATTTATCCATTTCCGGGAATAAACCGGCGAACTGAGGTAATTTTTTATGGGAAGCATACCAATCCATAAGAAAAACTTTTTGTAAGCCTTTCACTCCGTTTCCTTTGATCCTGATTTGCATATCCCTCCAGGTTCCCCAGGATACACCTTCAACATAACAATCACCAATATTCATCCCTCCGACATAGCCTATCTTACCGTCGATAACAGCCAGTTTCTTATGATTACGATAATTAACGGTCCGGGCTATACGGGGAATTTTCACAGGGAGATAGGCTTCCACTTCTACCCCTTCCTTTTTCATCTTGTCGAAATACTTTTTAGGAGTTTTCAAAGACCCTACATCATCGTAAATTAATCTTACTGTAATTCCTTCTTTTGCTTTTTTGATCAATAATTCCTGGAACTTACGCCCTAAGTTATCATTCTCAATTTTGTAATATAAAATATGAACATGATTTTCAGCATTTTGTATATCCATAAAAAATTGCCGGAACTTATCTTCTCCATCTATATAGAAGTCTATCTGATTGCCATCCAGTAGCTGGGCATCCGAGATGTTCTTCAACATATTTATCAGCTTATTGTATCCGTGTGGAAAAAGTGCAGCCTCCTCTATATGGAAGCCAGGTGAATAATCCCGCTGAATACCTTTGTAGAGTTTTTTTACTAATTTGTATTTTTTCCGATGTTCTTCACCGAAATGAAAATACAAAATCAATCCTAATA
>JAJBTS010000377.1 GCA_020860885.1 Bacteroidales bacterium | reverse complement strand
ATTTCAAATAGGAATCCATTTTGTCCCATGGTGTAGTGGTAGCACATCTGATTCTGGCTCAGCCAGCCTAGGTTCGAGTCCTGGTGGGACAACCAAACTAAAAGAGTCGCAAAAAGGTGACTCTTTTTTTATTTCTTAATAATAAGTTTTTCAGAAGCCCGTTTTACTAATAGATTAAACATAATTTAATTTCATAATACCATGATAACAAAGAAAATAAAAAGTAAAATTTATGAACCGAATAACTTCTTTATTTAAAATAAAATACCCTATCGTTCAGGGAGGAATGGTATGGTGTAGTGGTTGGAAACTGGCTTCAGCAGTCAGCAATGCAGGTGGATTAGGTTTATTGGGAGCAGGATCCATGTATCCTGAAGTATTACAGGAACACATTCGAAAATGTAAAGAGGCCACTTCTCTACCTTTTGGAGTAAATATTCCTCTGATGTATCCGAATGTCGAATCCATTATTCGAATTATTATTGACGAAAAAGTACCTGTAGTGTTTACTTCGGCAGGGAATCCGAAAACATGGACAAGCTTTCTCAAGGACAAAGGAATAACAGTTGCTCATGTAGTGAGTAGTTCGAAATTTGCGGTCAAGTGTGAAGAAGCAGGTGTAGATGCTATTGTAGCAGAAGGATTTGAAGCAGGAGGTCATAACGGCAGAGAAGAAACCACTACGATGTGCCTGATTCCTGCTGTCCGAAGAGTTACCGGCTTACCCCTGTTGGCGGCAGGAGGTATTGGAACAGGAGAAGCCATTGTAGCTTCTATGGCATTAGGAGCCGATGGTGTACAGATAGGTACACGGTTCGCATTAACGAAAGAAAGCTCTGCTCATCCTTCATTCAAACAATTATGCCTGAATCTGAATGAGGGCGACACCAAATTATTATTAAAACAATTATCTCCTACCCGATTAGTTAAAAATGATTTCTCCTCCCAGGTAGAAGAAGCGGAGAAAAAAGGCACATCCATAGAAAACTTACGAGAACTGTTAGGAAGAGGACGTGCCAAAAAGGGAATTTTTGAGGGAGATCTTCAGGAAGGAGAATTAGAAATAGGACAAGTTGCCTCTCTTTTCAGATCCGAAGATAATGTGGAGAAAGTTATGAATGAGCTTATTTCCGAATATAACGGTACATTATCCAGGTTAAAAGAAACTCCGTTTTTCTAAAGAATAGAAAAAGAGACTCCCGGATTTCCCAAGAGTCTCTTATAAGAAAACAAAAAAAATTATTATTTTACTTGAAAAGATAACTTACACTCAAAGAATCAAACTATCAGGCTCACTTATTTGCTGTAAACACATTTAGGCGCCCTAATTAAAATAACACTTAGTTTCAAATTTAGTTCATAGAAGTATTAAAAAATATAAATTTATTATTCAAAAATTAATGACTACTTTTGCAAATTCATTTCACGTTTAACGACAAAGAACACTAGTCATGGAGTATAACTTTAAAGAAATCGAGCAGAAATGGCAGAAGTATTGGGAAGAAAACCATACTTACCGCGTAAAAGAAGACAACAGTAAGCCTAAATATTATGTTCTGGATATGTTTCCATATCCGTCAGGAGCAGGCCTACACGTCGGACATCCACTCGGTTATATAGCTTCGGATATTTACACACGCTACAAAAGACTGAAAGGATTCAATGTTTTGCATCCGATGGGTTACGATGCCTACGGACTTCCCGCCGAACAATATGCAATCCAGACAGGACAACACCCCGCCATCACTACAGATAAAAATATTGACCGCTACAAAGAACAGCTGGATAAAATCGGTTTTAGTTTCGACTGGAGCCGGGAAATAAGAACCTGTGATCCGGGTTACTATAAATGGACACAATGGGCATTTATAAAAATGTTCCATTCCTACTATTGTTACGATGAACAACAGGCCCGTCCGATAGCTGAATTAATTGAAGTCTTTGAAAAACAAGGCTCAGAGAATTTGAATATTGCCTGTTCGGAAGAATTGATCTTCTCTGCGGATGAATGGAATGCTAAATCGGAAAAAGAAAAACAGGATACTTTGATGAACTATCGCATTGCCTATTTAGGCGATAGCATGGTAAACTGGTGTGCTGCTTTAGGTACCGTATTGGCAAACGACGAAGTGATAGACGGAGTATCGGAACGTGGCGGACACCCTGTAGAACAACGTAAAATGCGCCAATGGAGTCTGCGTGTGTCTGCGTATGCACAAAGATTACTGGACGGACTGGATACAATCGACTGGACCGAATCTCTGAAAGAAACTCAGCGATACTGGATCGGACGCTCGGAAGGAGCAGAATTAAACTTCAAAATCAAAGATTCGGACATTGAATTTACGGTATTTACGACCCGTGCCGATACTATTTTTGGTGTTACTTTTATGGTCTTAGCTCCCGAATCGGATTATGTATGTCAGGTCGTTACTCCGGAACAACAGGCAGAAGTGGATGCTTATCTGGAAAAAGTAAAACGCAGAACCGAACGCGAACGTATTGCCGATAGGAAAGTTACCGGAGTATTCACCGGATCGTATGCAATCAATCCTCTTAATGGGGAAATCATTCCCATCTGGATATCCGATTATGTTTTAGCCGGATATGGGACAGGTGCTATTATGGCTGTCCCCGCTCACGATAGCCGCGACTATGCCTTTGCGAAACATTTCAATTTACCTATCATCCCTCTGATTGAAGGAGCGGATGTTTCGGAAGAAAGTTTTGATGCAAAAGAAGGTGTCATGATAAACTCCGGATTCCTCAATGGCTTGAACGTAAAAGAAGCGATTCAAAAAGCAAAAGAATATATTGTTGAAAACGGACTGGGAAAAGTTAAAGTTAACTTTCGCCTTCGCGACGCTATTTTCGGACGTCAACGTTATTGGGGAGAACCCTTCCCGGTTTATTATAAAGATGGAATACCTTATACGGTAGACGAAAAAGATCTGCCTATCGAGTTACCTGAAGTAGATAAATTTTTACCTACCGAAACCGGGGAACCTCCGTTAGGAAGGGCGAAAGACTGGACATACAAAGGTTATCCACTGGAGTTATCTACCATGCCCGGATTTGCAGGATCATCGGCTTACTATTTAAGGTATGAAGACCCTCAGAACGATAAAGCATTAGTTTCTAAAGAAGCCAATGAGTATTGGGGGAATGTTGACTTGTATGTGGGTGGAACAGAGCATGCTACAGGTCACTTGATATACAGTCGCTTCTGGAATAAATTCCTGTTTGATCTGGGAATAGCCAAAGACGAAGAACCGTTCCAGAAACTGATCAATCAGGGAATGATTCAGGGCCGCTCCAATTTCGTATACAGAATAAAAAATACCAATACGTTCGTTTCCTTGGGATTGAAAGATCAATACGATGTTACTCCGCTACATGTAGACGTTAACATCGTTACAAACGACATTCTGGACACGGAAGCATTCAAAAACTGGAATCCGGAATACAAAACAGCAGAATTCATTTTAGAAGATGGAAAATACATCTGCGGATGGGCGGTAGAAAAGATGTCTAAATCTTACCACAATGTGGTTAATCCCGATGATATAGCCGACAAATACGGAGCCGACACATTACGGTTGTATGAAATGTTCCTGGGTCCTTTAGAACAATCTAAACCCTGGGATACGAAAGGTATCGATGGCGTTTCCCGTTTCTTACGCAAATTATGGAACTTATTCTTTGACGGAGACAACTTCCTGGTAACGAACGATGAGCCAACAGCAGAAGAATTAAAAGCGCTTCATAAACTGATCAAAAAAGTAGGAAAGGATATTGAAGATTTCTCTTTCAATACTTCTGTAGCTGCTTTCATGATTTGTGTGAACGAATTAACCTCTTTAAAATGCAATAAAAGAGTAATCTTAAGCGATCTGATCATTACTCTGGCTCCTTTTGCTCCTCACATCGTTGAAGAATTGTGGCACCGTTTAGGAAACGGATCTACCGTTTTTGATTCTCAATTTCCTCAGTTCAATGAAGAGTACCTGAAAGAAAACACGGTGAAATATACTGTATCTTTCAATGGCAAAGCCCGATTTACTCTGGAATTTCCGGTAGACACGTCCAAAGAGGAGATAGAAAAAACGGTATTGTCCCATGAAAATTCCCAGAAATGGCTGGAAGGTAAAACCCCTAAGAAAGTAATTGTGGTTCCTAATAAAATAGTCAATATCGTTATTTAATACTGGTAAATCCTCAATCCCAACTTCAAAAAAGTACGGGATTGAGGATAGCCAAAACAATAAATAAAATTGAGACAATTATAGTATAGCCACTTCCAAAATAAGTTCCAAGCTGTAATCTTTCGTAGCTATATTATTCTTTAAATCTTTATATTCCAGTATTGCCCAATCTCCTTGCTCATTTTCAACCAACGCTGTCATGCTTTCGACCCAATCGCCTGAATTTAGATAATGAATATCATCATACCAAACATTGGCAGCCCGATGTATATGCCCGCATATTATACCATTCAGGTTTCTCGATCTTGCTAATTTAACCAGTTCCAATTCAAATTCTGAAATATAAGAAACAGCGCTTTTTACTTTATACTTGATGTATTGAGCCAGGGAAAAATACGATTTCCCTCGTAGAAGACGCCAATGATTGTATCTTTTGTTATCAACCGGATCTTACAATTTTATTAATAATCGGAGTTCTGCGGATCAAAATTGGTCCAGCCTTTCAACCAATTATCTCCGTCAGAATCGCTCCGGAAAGCTCCAACATAATCTACCTTATCAAACCAGGAAGATAGTTTTTCATTTGAAAACAATTCATTCGCGTTCTTTCCGGTAAGAGGACTTCCCAAAACCGGCCCATAATTGGCATTCGCTTGCAAACTATTCGGTTGTTTCAACAGGAGATCCGAAATCGAATAATAATATTTATTTCCCGGTTGCATCTTAAAATACGCAGAAGAAAAAGATTCCCTGGTTAAATCTTCCTCTACCCCATCTGCGGAATAAGCATCCTTCCAGCTTTTGTTTTTATCCGAACCGAGTACGGTCATTCCTGCAAAATAAAGATTATTCAAGGTCAGGTCTCCTGCAGTCGCAGCACCATGCACATCTCCTTTTTCATTATCCAGCAATAAACCTACCGGATAACCGATGGCTACAGAGTTAAAACAATTCAGTTTAGAATTTCTCCGGACTTGCATAGCAGCCTGATAAACCCCTGTTTTAGAACCATTATTAGGATTCAAATCCCCTCCGTTTATATATTCGGAACTATTAGCAAAAGCAGGGTCCTGACCTAAGGGTCCGACAAGAGTTACATTACTGAATACGCAACTAGTGTTAGGAAGCGCATTGGTTCCGTCCTTATTGTTATCGGATTCGAATCCGTTAGACAAAGAAGTATCTGCTATTCTCGGATGGCGGATGCTCAATAAGTATTGAAGTTTTCCAGAAAACCCGTTGTCGGTATCAAAATCATCATCCCAGCCATGATAAGCAACAAGATATTTTGCATTTGCTGTTCCTCCAAACCATTCGAAAGAATCGTCATTGGAATAAGAAACTTGTATGTGATCTATCTTTGTACCTCTTCCCACAGACCCGAAAGTAACCCCATTGATTTCCTGATCCGGTAAAAAAGGATATCCTGCAAATTCTACACGGATATAACTTAAAATCCCGGAATTATCATCGTCATCATTACCTCCGTGCGGACTGTTCGGGCCTCCTTCTATTGCCATTACACCATTATTATTTTTCGCTTTACCGCAAACGATAAGGCCGCCCCAATCCCCGAGTTTACGAGTTCCTTTGGCTTGGTTGGAAGTAAATACAATAGGTTCGGAAGCAGTACCTTCCGCATAAATTTTCCCTCCGGTCATCACGATTAATGCTGCTTTGGTATCTTTATCTCCTTTAATAATGGTTCCTGCTGGAATAGTTAAAGAGGAACCTCCGGTAACATATATCCATCCTTTCAAAACATATGTTTTTTTCTCCAGAGTATAATCCCCATTGATATAAAATTCCTGGGTACCATCTCCGATCTGATTTCCATTAAAAATGATTTCTTCCTGAGTAGAGTTATCCGCATCATCGTCATCACATGCGGTAGTAAACATAGAGATAAAAAGAATCATTACTAAACCAAAAAATCTAACTGTTTTCATTTGATAAATTATTAAATTAAAAATTGAGTTTTAACGTTAAAGAAATATTTTGTCCGGGTTTGTATTGTTTTGTCGTTTGTTCCCGTTCCTGCAAATTTCCGTTGTCAGCATAAAATTTAGGAAATTGTTTGAATCGGATTTTCTGGGCTAAAATATCACGCACTGAAACCGTAAGCTCTACTTTCTTTCCCCATTTTTTCGCTATGGAAAGATCAAGCACATTCCGGGGCATTTCGTACATATCCGGAACATCGTTGTTTATACTTCCTTCTTCGCTGGTGTCTACTTTCCCGATTCCCACAATCCTTTTTCCCAGAATATTATAAAGTAAAGTTATATCCGTTTGCAATTTATCATTCCGGTAAAAAAGCCCTGTATTAACAATAAAAGGAGATTGCCCCTGCATAGCCCGGTCGTGTTCCTGGCTGTTTTCATCAAAAATTACTTTGCTATTGATTAGTGATCCGTTAAACAAGACAGACAGATTGTGTAATCCTATAAAGTCAAGACTTTTCTTAATATCTATTTCAACTCCAAAATTATTGGCTTTCTCTGCATTTTGGAATGTATAAGTATAACTTCCTCCGGCATCCATATAAGTCCATTCTATTGGATTCCTGAAATGTTTATAGAAAAATGCAACGGATACTAATTCTGCCGGAGAAGGATAAAACTCATATCTAAGATCGAAATTATGAATCTTAGCAGGCTGCAAATCCGGATTTCCCATTATGGAGCTAAACAAATCAAAATCATAATAAACCGATGAGGAGACTTCCCTGAATTCCTGACGATTGATAGAAGTCCCATATGCGAATCGAAGCAAATTTTCCTCATTCAACTTATAAGTAGTATTGACCGATGGAAAAACATGCAGATATTCGTAATTTTTTTCTTTCGTTTTCGAATCCTTAATTGTAACATAATTCGTCAATGTCATTTTATTGTACTCCATGCGTGCTCCTGCATAAAGATTAAATTTTCCGAAAGGAAGATTCAAACCAGCATAACCGGCTCCCAGCAAATTATTCCCTTTATAACTATTCCTGTTGTCGGTATCTTCATAGACATACAATTTATCCGATCCGTAATTCTCCTTGATCAGAATAGAATCGACAACATCTCTGTATGCGAAATCTCCGGCAAAATTCTTTTCATTCCATCGATAATAAAAAGCCCTTGCACTGTATTCACGCATCCGGTAATCTCCATAAAGTCCGGCCTTCAACAAAGGAGTGAATCGATTTCCCCAGCTAAAATCATGGGAATAATTAACTGCCAGGGAATAGATGTATTCATCCAGCTTAATGAAATCTCTCGATATTTCATTCTGGTCGATATGCATCTTTCCGAAATATATATCTTCAGAAAATCCATTTTCTTCCCTTTCAATCATTCTCCGGTCGGGTTGTTTTTTGTCGGAATAAGAAAAACCCAAAGTCCAGTTAAGCTTATCACTATTTGCCAGCAGATGGTCTCCTGCCAATTGAGCTGAATACGTTAAACGACTGGAATAAAGATATTCCGTTTTTTCCTGTTCGTACAATCCGCTGATGTACTGGTATCCCTCGCGTCCCGTATATTTATCCCGGGCTATCTGATTGAACATATTGCGGAATTCAAATTTATAATTTCCATTCAGAACAAAAGTTGCATTATAGAGCGCTCCAACCTTTACATCATTAAAATAGACATCATCCATATACTTATAGAGATAAACCGGCTTATCGCTGTGAGAGTCATAAACGCCGTAACGCGAATTTTCCATATCCGTATAGGTACGGGAAGTATAACTGTAATTTAAGGCAGCAATCATACCTAACTGGCCTCCGGAAGTAAAATCAAATCTTCTATTCCATGCCATCGAAAAACGTTGATCCGGAACAGGTTTTTTTGTGTGGATCTTCCAGTCGTTATTGAATCCGTCTTTTGTAACCTTATCCACCTGAGATGCATTGCTATTATCCAACCGATCCGGAACAAACTTATTTAAGGATCTTTTGGAATTTCCCAAACCCAATACATCCATAAAACTCCCTTTATTGTATTTGAAATCTTCAAAATGGGTTGCTGTATTTATATTCATTTCATAGCTTACATGAAAAGAATTTTCACCAGGCATATTCCGTGTTTGTATTTGTATGAATCCTCCTGTAAAATCAGCGGGTAACTCCGGAGCAGGAGACTTCACAATCACAATATTCTCAATCTGCGAACTCGGTATAATATCGAACGAAAAAGAACGAGAATCGGCTTCAGAACTGGGAACAGCACTATTATTGATCCATACGCTGTTGTATCGTTGAGACAGCCCCCGGGAAATAATGAACTTTTCATCCATAACGGAAATACCGGGAATACGCTTAATAACTTCGGCTGCATCTTTATCCTGCATTTTCGAAATTTGCTCCGATGAAACCCCATTCGTAACCGTCAGGGAAGTTCTTTGAGCTGTTAACATAGAAAGCTCGGAATTCATCCTCCTCCTTCCGGTTACAACCACTTCACCCAGATCATTTACGACCTCATTCATTTCAATAGGAAGATTTAGTTTCCCGGAAGTTATATTCACATCCAGTTCGACAACTTCATAAGAAATATAGTTAACCTTAAGTTTATAGGGTCCGAAAGGAATATTTTCTAACCGGAAAGTACCATCTATATCCGTAGTTGCACTTTTATTCAAGGGATTTAAAACCACAAGAGCTCCGGTAATGGTTTCTCCCGTCTTTTTATCTGTGATAACCCCTTCTATATTTCCTCTCTGAGCGAGTAAGGAAGGAAGGGTTATCAACCATAAGATGGAAATTAAGATCAGTCTTTTTATCATTGCTTTGTGTCAAATATTTATTTTCACCACAAAGGAACTTCCCGGATATGACCTTTTGATTACATTCAGGTTAAAAAAAAAAGTCAAAGGGATAATCCGGAATTCTGAATCTTAGCAACAGTACTATTAAATATCGTATATAGAAAAGGTATATATGAAAGTTATTTCCTATTTTAGCGGTTCAATTAT
>JAJBTS010000242.1 GCA_020860885.1 Bacteroidales bacterium | reverse complement strand
GCCCTATACAAATTTACATGGTATTGTAATTGTTCCAACTTATCATTTACCTGATTTATCTTCGCATTCAGCAGATTCTGTTCGGCTGTTAATACCTCCGTGTAATTTGCCTCATCTGCCAAAAGCAATTCTTGTGTAAAGCTCACGGCATTATGCAGCGACTCTATCTGACTAATACGTGAGATATTTTTCTTTACGGAGGAATTAAAACCATACAATATATCAGATACCTCAACAGTGGCATTAAGAACCGTCTTTTCAAAGTTTATGCGCGCTTCTTCCTGTTGTGCTTTCGATACTTCCAGTTGCGTTTTTAATTTTCTTTGTGAGAATATCGGTTGAGTTATCCCTCCCAAAAGATTTACTGCTAACTTTTCAGGTTTGAAGAAATCGGATATCGAAGCGGATACAAAGCCTATCGAACCACTTGTCAGGCTTATCGAGGGATACATATTTGCTCTGGCCACATTGGTTAATTCAAACGCCGACATGAAGTCGTACTCTGCCTGCCGGATATCCGGACGCCTGCCAAGTAGGTGAACCGGAATCCCGGCTTCCAGCTTTTCCGGCACCTGCTGGATGACAATGGATGAACGGTCGATACTTTGCGGAACTTTCCCCAAAAGTAAGCAAATGGAGTTTTCCAGTTCGTTGATTTGGTTTTCCAGCTCGGGAACTTCCACCTGCGTGTTGTGAAGTAACGCCTTACTCTGCTCGATGGCAGCACCCGTTACCATTCCTGCATCTTTAAGTGCCTGCATGGTTTCTACATTTTTTTCCAGAACGATGACAGTTTCTTTCGTTATCCGCAACTGTTCATCCAATGCAAGCAAGGAATAATACGAGGTGGCTATATTGGAAATAAGGGATGTTTGCACTACATTGCGGTAAGCGTACACGGATTGCAGGGATGTCCAATCTGCTTTTTTCTGACTGTGTAACTTCCTCCAGACATCCAATTCCCACGAGGCAGAGATGCCTAATGAATAATCCGTAGCTGAATAGCCCAATACATCTTTTCCGGAAACTCCGTCGCTTGTCCTGTTATGATTCACATCGCCCACCAATGAAACCGAGGGGAAAAAGGCTGCTTTCGCTTTCATCAGATTTGCTTCCGAAGCGCGAATCCTTTCCATAGCAATCTGCATATCGAAATTATTCCGCAACCCTTCGCTGATTAGTTCTTTAAGGTACGAATCCGTAAAAAACTCATCCCACGGCATATCGGCAATCGATGTTGTGTCGCTGCCCGTTTCGTAATTCCGGAACACTGTGGTGTCTGTGCCGGGGCTTTTATATGTTTTCCCGACAGCACAGGAGGATAATGAAACCACACTAATAGCTAATAATGCCGAACAGCTTATATATTTAATCTTTTTCATTTTCTTGTTTTTTTATGATTATTCCTCTGTTGAAGTCTTTCCAGTCATCCGTTCATGCAGGCTTTGAAACAGTATAAATAAAACAGGTATTACGAATACTCCCAGCAGCGTACCGATAGTCATTCCCCCGATTACACTTATACCTATCGAATTATTCCCTAACGCTCCTGCTCCGGAAGCCAGGGCGAGCGGCAGCAATCCGATTATCATGGTCAATGAGGTCATCAGGATAGGTCGCAGGCGTTCTTTGGCAGCGACAATGGCGGCATCGACGATGCTGAAACCCTCTTTACGGCGCTTTAGGGCATATTCCACAATCAGGATGGCATTTTTGGCGAGCAATCCTATCAGCATGATTAATGCGATTTGAACGTAGATATTCATTACGATACCCATACCGCTTATCATGGCACAATAAACAAAGATGAACACACCGCAAAGCCCTACGGGAAGCGAGATAAGAACTGCCAACGGGGTAATGAAACTTTCATAAAGCCCGGAGAGAATAAGATATACCAATATCAGGCTTATAAGGAAAATAAGAATGATTTGGTTGCCGCTATTAGCTTCCTCACGGCTTATTCCGGCATAATCATACCCGTATCCCAACGGAAGAACCTCTTTGCTCACTTCCTCTATCACCTTAATAAGGTCACCTTGCGTATATCCGGGTTTGGGCATCATCATTACTTCCATCGAGCCGAACATATTGAACCTTTCCAACGCTTGTGGCCCGGTGGTGCTATTGAATGTCAGGAATTCCGTAATAGCCGCCATTTCACCATTAGATGTGCGTACATACATATTATCCATGTCTTCCAGTTTCGTCCGGTCTTCCGGCGAAGCCTGAACAACGACTTTGAACTGTCGCTCGAAGGCGTTGAAAGAGGAAATGTACATACTACCAACATAGGCTTGCAGGGTTTGCATCACTTCGTTAAGCGTCAATCCTGCCTCTTTGATTTTAGCAACATTGGCTACAACTTCTTTCTGCGGAAAATCAGGATTAAACAGTGTAGTTGCCATCAAAACTTCTTCACGTTGGCGCATTGCACCGACAAAAGCGGAAGTTACCGCATAGAAATCGTCTATATCATATCCAAGTTTGTTCTGTATTTTAATTTCGATTCCGCTGCTGGTTCCGAATCCCTGTAAAGTGGGGACAGGGAAAAAGATGAATGTAGCATCGGTAATACTTTCCGTTTTGTGAAAGAGCTGATTGGTAACATCTTCGGAAGTATTTTTACGGTCGTTCCATGGAGCCATTGATATGAACAGAGAACCATACGAACTGCTTTGCCCGGTTACCAGACTTGTGCCTGAAAGTGTGAATACGGATTCCACTCCTTCGATTTCGCCTGCAATCCTTGCTACATGGTTCACGATAGAATCTGTTTTTTCCAATGCTGTGCCGGGAGCGAGTGAAATAGACCCCATTATTGTTCCGCTATCTTCCTGTGGCACAAATCCGGTGGGAATGCTGCGGCTAAGCATAAACATCAGCGCACATGCACAAGCTACGATACCGACAGGTATCCAACGGTTCTTTTTGCGTGTAAGGAAGCGCAGTGCCGTTTCGTACTTTTGAAGCAGTTTATTAAAAAATACATTAAACCGGTCGAAAAACCATTTGAGCGGATTTCTCTTCCTGTCCTTTTGGGAAGTGGCTTTGTTTCTTTTGATGAGTAGTGCGGAAAGAGCCGGACTTAATGTAAGCGCATTCACACCCGAGAGGATGATAGCAATAGCCAGCGTAAGCCCGAACTGCCGGAAAAATACACCGCTGGTTCCCCCCATAAAACTAACCGGAATAAAAACCGCAGCCGTAACCAGTGTTATAGAGATAATTGCAGGTGCAATTTCACGCAGTGCATCGGTTGTAGCTTTCAATACACTTTTTTCTCCTTTTTCCAACCTGGCATAGACAGCTTCCACAATCACGATGGCATCATCCACTACACTTCCTACTGCCAACACAAGGGCAAAGAGGGTGATGAGGTTTATTGAAAATCCCAGCAATTGAAGAAAGAAGAAAGTACCGATAAGGGATACAGGAATTGCAATAGCCGGTATAAGGGTTGTCCGGAAATTTTGAAGAAAAACAAAAACAATCAAGAAAACCAGGATACAGGCTTCTATCAGCGTGTTGATTACATTGGTAACCGAGGCATCGAGAAACTCGTTGGCATCCATCAGATAAACCGTAGAAACCCCCGGCGGAAGTGCTTCTTCTACTTCGTCCATCACTGATTTTACTTGCTTGATTACTTCGCTGGCATTGGAACCCGCTGTTTGCACAATGTTGATTGCAATGGAGTGTTTTCCCTCAAATGCTGTCATCACCGCATACGACATAGCACCCAATTCTACATCAGCTACATCTTTTAGTTTCAGTACGTGCCCGTTATCGGAACGGATAATTATATCCCCAAATTCTTCCGCTGTTTTAAGCCTGCCCGTGTATTTCAGGGTATATTGGAATGATTGTGCGGAGTTTTGTCCCAGTTCTCCCGGAGCCGCTTCAATGTTTTGGTCGGACAAAGCGCCGATCACATCCGAGGGCATCAATTTATATACCGCCATGACGCTGGGTTTAAGCCAGACACGCATGGTGTAATGTTTGGCTCCGAATACATCGGCTTCGCCAACCCCTTTCACCCTCTGTATCAGGGGTATAATATTGATATCTGCATAATTGTCGAGGAATCTCGAATCGAAATCCGGATTATCGGAAGCCAACGCAATCATCAGGATGGTGTTTTTCTGCTTCTTCTTTACCATCACCCCTGTGCGTATCACCTCGTCAGGTAAAACAGCATTGGCGTGGGAAACTCTGTTCTGAACATTTATCGCTGCCACATCCGGGTCGGTTCCCTGTTCAAAATAAACAGTTATAGTCGCCTCTCCGTTATTATTGGCTTCGGCTGTCATATAGGTCATGCCTTCGACACCGTTAATTTCTTCCTCCAACGGGATGACAACGCTGTTCATCACCGCCTGTGCATTGGCACCGCTATATGTTGCGCTTACTTCTACCGTGGGTGGGGCAATATCGGGATATTGTTCTATGGGAAGCATACATATTCCCACAACTCCCAGCACCACAATCACAAGCGATATTACGATAGATAATACCGGTCTTTTTATCAGTTTACTGAGCATGGCTTAACGTTTTAGGAGTTATATTTATAACCGCACCATCACTCAATGTTGCTACGCCACCCGCTACGATTGTCTGCCTTTCGGATAAACCGCCGGTTACCGCATAATGCCGCCCATCGGACAATGCCAGAACGGAAATAGCTTTTGACCTGACTGTATCAGATTGAACCGTATAAACCATTACCTTATCCTGTAAGGCATATGTGGCTTCCTGTGGAATAACATACACATCTTTAATTTCAAAGGGTAGGATGATTTTACCACTGATTCCGCTTCTCATAAAGTTGTTCGTATTGGGGAAGCTCGCCCGCAGATTGACGGAACCGGTAGTGGTACTTACCACTCCGGCAATGGTTTCGATAGTTCCTTTCTCTATATATTCATCTCCATTAGGCAGTAAAAGCGTAACCTCCGGCATATTTTCGATGATACTTTCCTGTGAAGCTCCTTCCACTTTACTACACATTTCCATCAGGTCTTTTTCATTAATGGAAAAGTAAGCATATACATTTCCGGTATTAGCCACCGTGGTCAGTACATTCTGGCTGTTTACCAAACTTCCCCGACGGTAAGGAATGGTTCCTACGATCCCATCTACCGGACTCGTGATATTCGCCCAGCTAAGGGTAGCAGCCGCATTCCGTAATGTCGCTTCTGCTTGTGCCAGCGAAGCTAATGCAGATTCATAGGTATTTTGAGCGCTCTTTAGCTGTACATCGCTTATAATTTCTTTTACAGAAAGAGGCCGTAGCCTTTCTACATCCAACAAGGCAGTATTTACAGTTGCTTTTGCACTTTCTACCTGAGCCTTTGCCGAGATATATTCTTTCTCGCTTTGCGGAGAATCTATACGGAATAAAGGTTGTCCTTTGCGAACGACCGAACCTTCATCGATATAGATTTCTTTGATAAAACCGTCCACACGAGGACGAATCTCGATATCTTCCTGTCCCTTTACCGTGGCGGGATAGGTCTTATGCAGAATGGTATTCTGCTTTACCACTTCCATTGTATAGTATTCTTTTGCCGATGCAGGTCTTTCACCTGAGCCCTTGTTGCACGAATTAAAAACTATTAATCCGATTGCATACAGGATAAATACGCTTACTTTCGTTTTCATTTTATAATAAATTATTGTTTGACTTTCGATTTACTGAAAGCAAAAGTATGGTTAGAATCCGGCATGGAATTATGAAGTATTTTGAATTGTCGATAATCGGGAGTGAGCGGTAGATTTGATGTTTGAACGGGATAGAGACGCAATATCTTACGTCTTAAATATTGATCTTATCTCGAATATTAATGGTGCTCAAATATCAACGGGTATCCCAATACCCAGGCATTTCTATATTCCAGATGTCATTGGTATTTGAGACGCAAGATATTGCGTCTCTACAGGGAAACCATCCACTCTATCAAATCGACCATTCACCCCCGATTATCAGCAATTCAAATCGAGATGAATTGAATTGAAATGTCTGGCAGATAACTTTGCTTTATTAAATAATTAGAACAAATGAAAAATATTAAAGCAAAATGTACAGAAAGAAGAACTTGGATAAATGTTCTTCTTATAGCGGTAGTATCTGCCGTTTCCATATCGGGTATTAATTTACATCTTGCAGCTAAAAATATGGAAACACATGTTTGGGGATTGGAGCATGGAGCCTGGTATATGATACATATTCTATTTGGCATTCTTACATTGGCAATTGTTTCCATACATATTTATCAACATAAGAATTGGTACATTAACTTATTTAAAGGGTTTTCAGCAAATAAGAAACGAAAAAGAGGAACTATCGCACTTACTATGATATTTGCGTTGGTTGTTGTTACAGGGTTAACAGATTGGATAAATAATGTTCCAAACTCTCTATTAGGATTGATACATGCTAAAATAGGACAGCTTATGATTATATTTACATTAATACATATTTACAAGCGGTTGCCTTATATAAAAGAATCATTCCATAAGAAAAGAAAGGAAGTGGAAGGCACACCTCATATCAATCTATCACGTTGTAACGGATGTGGAACTTGCGCAACAGATTGCCCGGAAGGAGTATTTGAAATGAAAGAACTTACGGATAAAGAAATCGATAGTCTTAATTTCTTTGGCAAACAAAACGTGAAATATAAAGGCAGATACAGATCATTTCCTACAAATACGAATTTATGTATTCATTGTGGACTATGTATGGAAAAGTGTAGTGAAAATGTTATTAAATTTAGGATTTAAAGTATGGTGCGATTCGGTGTGGAATCACTATTTTTGTTGTATGAAAGAAAAAAGAACAATAATCAGAGATATATTGATAATAACTATTATATCGTTCGTTGTTTCAATGGTTACTATCGCACCTCAAATAGCACTTTACTTTAATCATCCTACATTTTTTGAACAGTTGTACCATGGTTCTTTATATGATCTGATTAGAGAAGGGATATTTTCATTTCTGATAATGACTTTGCTATTTATTGCGAATATTTTCGTTTTCAGATTCAACGATCCGACCCAAAAGATTGGAAAGCTTAAAATAGTGCTCTCGTTTATTACCCTTTATATTGTAGCAGTATTATTACGGGAATTATCAGAAGAAATCATCTTTTCGGGCCTTGTCAAAGCAGAGCAGGGCTCGCGGATTGCCATTTATAGCATGACACATTGGCTGCGGGATTTGATAACGACAGTCGTTGTCTTTTTTGCTTCTTATGCTATCTATCTTTCCCGCAGACAAAATCTGATGGTCGTACAAAACCAAAAACTACAAACCGAAAGTGCGAAAAATCAGTATGAATCACTGAAAAACCAACTGAATCCGCACATGCTGTTCAATTCCCTTAATACGCTATCTACTTTGGTTGATGAATCTGTCGAGAAGTCCAAAGAATATATCCATGAACTTTCTTATGTATTAAGATACACGCTGCAAGAAAGTGAAAATTATAAAGTAGATTTGCAGCAGGAAATTGATTATTCCAATGCTTATATCTTTTTACAGCAGATGCGGTATGAGGATAGTTTAAGTTTTAACGTCCAGGTAAGCGGAACCGCAAAAAGGAAACAAGTTTCGCCTATGTCCCTGCAACTGCTGATTGAGAATGCAATCAAGCACAATCAAATCAGTAGCAAAAAACCACTGGCGATTAACATTTGTACAGTTGATGATGAATGGCTCATCGTATCGAATACCATACAACCTAAATTTAATATAACCAATGCCCGTACAACAGGAATTGGTTTGGAAAATCTGAATAAAAGATATATGTTACTATTTGATAAAGAAATTGAAGTAGATAAGGGCAGCGATACCTTCACTGTAAAAATACCACTTATCGAACCGGATAAAGAATGAAGACACTTATTATAGAAGACGAAAAAGCGGCAGCCCGGAACCTAAAAAACCTGTTGGCGCAGAATGCACCCGATTTGGAAATCATCGGTGTGCTGGAAGGTATAGGAGATACCATAGAATGGTTTAGGAATAATGATATGCCCAAACTGATTTTTCTCGATATTCATCTTTCGGACGGTTCATCGTTCGAGATATTCGATCACATAAAAATAACCTGTCCTATTATATTTACTACTGCTTATGATGAATATGCACTTAAAGCATTTAAAGTAAACAGCGTTGATTACCTGCTGAAGCCTATCCGCGCCGATGATATTATCAAAGCGTTGGATAAACTGAAATTGCTGAGTGATTCAGATAAGAAAGCTGGAACCGGAAATGTAAAAGAATGGGATATTCAGAGCCTGATGCAAACATTGCGAAGTCATGGCAATTACCGGACACATTTTTTAGTCCCCGCTAAAGGAGATAAGTTAATTCCGTTGGATGTATCGACTGTTTTGTACTTCTACATCATTGACGGCACTGTATATGCCGTTAATGCCGAACAAGAAAAAATAATTATCCCGCATACGTTGGACGAGGTATGTGCCAGCCTCAATCCTGTACAGTTTTTCCGCGTGAATCGTCAGTATGTTATTGCCCGCAAGTCTATCAAGGAACTTACTGTTTGGTTTACCGGGAGATTAGCTGTGAACCTAATAATACCCACGGAGGAAAAGGTTATTATTAGTCGTCAGAAGGTGACTGATTTTAAGGAGTGGTTTGTAGGAGGTATCAGTAAGATTTAAGTAATTACTTTCTTCCTAAAATTATTTATCTGAATAAGTAGTTGAATTCTTCTTCAAAATTAGGGGTAAATATGGATTTACCCATATTGTGCTGAATGTCTTTTAAGTTCCAGAACCGTATTTCGTCGATTTCTTTCGGATCGAAGACAAAAGGTCCGGCATAAATCGTTTTGAAAGAATATACCAATTCTTTTTCAATGTCTGATTCAAATAAATAAGATCTTATAAAATGAGGAATAAAATCTTTTATACCCAATTCTTCTGTAGCTTCCCGGAATAGAGCTTTTTCAATATCTTCTCCGTAATCGATATGCCCACCGACAGAAGTATCCCATTTGCTGGGTTGGATATCTTTATTTGAAGCTCTCTTTTGTAAAAGTATTTTTCCTTCACTATTAAAAATATGCAGATGAATCACCGGATGTAATAATTTACTTCCATTGTGACATTCTTTTCGTGAAGCCTTTCCGATAACATTCCCTTCTTTATCGACCAGGGGAAATATTTCATCCATATAAGATCAATTTTATGCAAAAATATAACAATCCAAATAGAAAAATGAACTTTTCATTTTTAATTATGTTTAATGAATAGATAATTAATATAAACAAATAAAAATTTATATTTAT
>JAJBTS010000299.1 GCA_020860885.1 Bacteroidales bacterium | reverse complement strand
GTATCGGAGAAAATGCATTATTTTTGAAGATCCGAAAAGAAGACATGGATCAATCCCCTGTTCATAGACTTATAAAAGATTACATAGATGCAGAAATAAAAAAATAATTATACATTTCTGGTAATATGATTGGATAGAGCTTCTTTTTTAACTATTTTTGAAGCGAAATCTTAACTTAATAACTTAATTTCATTATGTCAGTAAACAAAGTAATTTTAATTGGAAATGTGGGCAAAGAGCCCGAAGTGAGATATTACGACAATGGCGGTGCTGTTGCTAACTTTTCTTTAGCAACTACCGAGAGAGGCTATACAGCTGCGAACGGAACGCAAATTCCGGATCGTACAGAATGGCACAATATCGTTTTGTGGAGAGGATTGGCTGAAATTGCCGAAAAATATATCCATAAAGGATCTAAAATATACATTGAAGGAAAGATCCGTACCCGTTCATACGAAGATCAACAAGGTATTAAACGATACGTTACTGAAGTATGGGGCGACAATCTGGAATTATTAGACAGGAAACCGGAGAATGCCCAGGGTAATAAAACGCCTTTTCCCGAACCACCCGCTACAAAACAAAACAAATCCGTGCAAACTCCTCAGACAAATACATCTTCTCCTGCAACAAATACTGCTTTGGAAGATGAAAATGATGACTTGCCGTTCTAAGAATAGAAACATCCGGAATTCAGGGAAATTACAACTTTGCTGAATTCCGGATGTTTTAAATCTTTCACTTTTCATTCTTTAATATGGACTCAGATTATTATTTATCAATTTTATTAAATACATACGAATCTTCTATCACAACATCTGCAATCGTCGCTCTTATTATTTCTGTTCTGCTGCTTTATATCTCTGCCTTACTTTCGGGATCTGAAGTTGCATTGCAATCATTAAACTCGTTAGAGAAAGAAAAAATTGAAAAAGAAAATTCCCCACGCAACCAATTAATACAATCACTTCTTACTAAAACAGAAGAATTTCAAACCTGCATTTCTATTTGGAACAATTTCTTAAACATTAGCATTATCATTTTGTTCTTCTATGCATTCAATCAGTCTGCACTATTTACTTCTTCTTTAATCATTTTAATTGGCATAGGATTATTATTTGCATTTATATTATTATTACTTAGTGAGATCGTTCCTAAAATCTATGCCCAGAACAACCCACTAAAATATTTGCAAAAAACGGCTCCTCTCGTTTGTATGTTAGGAAAAATAACTCATCCTTTATCGGCCTCCATCGTCAAAATACATTTTTCACTGAATAATTCTACAAAGAAAAAATCCGTCGACATTGTTTCTGTCGATGAGTTATCCAAAGCCCTGGAACTAACATCCGAGGAACTGAATGAGGAAAAAGATATGCTGGAAGGTATTATTAATCTATACAACAAAACAGCGGTAGAAATAATGACTCCCCGAATGGATATAGCCAGTCTGGATATTTCGGCAAGCTTTAAAGAAGTTATAGGTTATGTCGTTGAAGTGGAATATTCCCGAATACCTATCTTCGGAAATAATGCGGACGATATAAAAGGGATTCTCTATATTAAAGATTTATTGCCTTATCTAAATCAGACAGATAATTTCCATTGGCAAAAACTGATTCGGCCTGCTTTTTTTGTCCCTGAATCAAAAAAAATAGACGATCTCTTAGAAGAATTCCGGACCAATAAAAATCACATAGCAATTGTAATTGATGAATATGGCGGAACTTCGGGGATTGTGACAATGGAAGATATTCTGGAAGAAATAGTTGGAGAAATCAATGATGAATACGACGATGAGGAAGATTCCAAATATATCTGCCAGGAAGATGGCTCTTTCATTTTTCAGGGCAAGATCCTTCTTACCGACTTTTTCCGTATCACCAATATAGATCCTAAAACTTTCGGTAAACTGACTGAAGAAGTCGATTCCCTGGCTGGATTAATTCTGGAAATTAAAGGAGATTTTCCGGAGCCGGATGAAATTATCAGCTACCCGCCTTATACATTTCATATAATAGAGATGGATAATAAGCGTATATTAAAGATATTGTTCACTGTCGAAGACCTTCAGAACAATAAAGAAAAAGAAGTATGAAATATTTATTTTATCTTTTGTTCTGTCTGCTTGTATTCAGTATTTCTTCCTGTCAGGAATATTCACCCAAGCCGTCCGGATACTTCCGAGTAGATCTGCCGGAACAGACTTATTCCTACACCCATCAATTTGAAGCTTTTGAATTCAAATACTCCGATCAGGCTGTTATTAAGGAAAAACCCATACCTGAAAAGCAGGAAGGTGAATTTTTTAATATTGTTTATCCTGAATTAAATGCGGAGATTTTTTGCAGTTTTCTTCTCACAAAAAAAGATAATATACCACAACTTTCCGAAGAAAGTCGTAAATTTGTCTATCTGCATGCTCTAAAAGCGGAAGCAATCAATGAAAAAGTTTATGAAAACAGTGAGCATGAAGTATACGGACTGGTTTATAATATAAAAGGGAATGTAGCATCGCCTACACAATTTACATTAACAGACAGTATAAACTCTTTTTTCAGAGGAGCTTTATACTTTAACAACATACCCAATCAGGACTCTATTGCTCCTGTTTTGGAATATATAAATAAAGATATTCAGGTTTTAATTGAAAGTTTTCAATGGAAATAAAAGAAAGAATAGATCAACTGAGGAAATCTATTGAGGAATGGAACTATCAATATTATGTTTTAGCTAAGCCGTCAATCTCTGATTATGAGTTTGATCAAAAATTAAAAGAGCTGGAAAAACTGGAAGCCGAATCTCCTGAATATTTCGATTTAAACTCACCTACGCAACGGGTTGGAAGTGACATCAATAAAAATTTCATTCAGGTTGAGCATATGTATCCTATGCTTTCTCTTTCCAATACTTATTCCGAAGATGAAATAAAAGAATTTTATAACCGTACACAAAAAGCTTTGAATGAAGACTTTGAAATTGTTTGCGAATTAAAATACGACGGAACATCCATTTCCTTAATTTATGAAAATGGAATCCTGGTCCGCGCCATAACCAGAGGTGACGGCACTCGCGGCGATGATGTAACAGCAAACGTACGCACAATAAAAAGTATTCCTTTAAAATTACACGGAGATAATTATCCGGCTCTTTTCGAAATACGGGGTGAAATATTACTTCCATGGAAAGCATTTCAACAGTTAAACGAAGAAAAAGCAAAAAACGACGAACAACCTTTTGCAAATCCCAGAAATGCAGCTGCAGGAACATTAAAACTGCTTAATCCCAAAATGGTAGCTCAAAGGAGATTAGACTCTTACCTCTATTATTTATTGGGAAACAATTTGCCTTTCGACGGACATTATGAGAATTTAGAAGCAGCCAGAATGTGGGGATTCAAAATATCCGACGCTACAAAAAAATGCAAAACATTGGAAGAGGTCTTTGAGTTTATCCATTATTGGGATAGCGAACGAAAAAACCTCCCTGTTGCTACAGATGGAATTGTCTTAAAAATCAATTCTGCAAAACAACAATTAAACCTCGGATGGACAGCCAAATCTCCCCGTTGGGCTATCGCTTATAAATTTCAGGCCGAATCCGCTGAAACGAGATTACTCTCCGTGGAGTTTTCCGTAGGCAGAATAGGCACTATTACTCCTGTTGCCAATCTGGAACCGGTACTTTTATCCGGTACTGTTGTAAAAAGAGCGTCCTTGCACAATGAAGATATCATCAATAAATTCGATGTACATTATGGAGATATGTGTTATGTCGAAAAAGGAGGTGAAATCATCCCTAAAATAACCGGAGTCAATATCGAAGCCCGAACCGGGATAGGTGAAAAGGTTCGATTCATTGAATTGTGTCCGGCCTGTGGAACAAAACTAATCCGTCCGGAAGGTGAAGCGGCACACTATTGTCCAAATCATTCGGGATGCCCGCCTCAAATCAAAGGAATGATAGAACATTTTGTAGGGAGAAGAGCGATGAATATTAATGCAGGAGAAGAGACCATCAGTCAGTTCTATGAGCATGGGCTGATCCACAATACGGCTGATCTCTATGAAATAAAGAAGGAAGATCTATTGAAATTAGACCGGTGGGGAGAAAAAAGCGCTGAAAACTTTTTAGAAAGTATTGAAGCATCCAAAACAGTTCCTTTCGACCGGGTATTATTTGCTCTCGGAATAAGATTTGCAGGAGAAACCGTAACAAAAAAGCTGGTTAAAACGTTTCATACAATAGAAGATCTGATAAATGCTTCTTACGATGATTTAGTGGCAATCAATGAAATCGGAGGTGTAATAGCAAAAAGCCTCATCCAATATTTTTCCGATGAATCTAATAAAGAACTTATTGCAAGGCTAAAAAAATATGGATTGCAATTTGCACTGGCTGACGAAATCATTGCAGAAAAAACAGATATATTAAAAGGAAAAACGTTCGTTATCAGTGGCGTATTCTCGGAACATTCGCGGGATGAATACAAAGAACTGATTGATAAAAACGGAGGAAAAAATACCGGATCAATTTCTGCAAAAACGGATTATGTCCTGGCAGGAGAAAATATGGGCCCAGCTAAGTTGGAAAAAGCACAAAAGCTGGGGATAACAATAATCAGTGAATATGAGTTTCTTTCAATGATAGGAAGTTGATTATGTATAAACATATATTAAAGAAAAAGATAAAAGATTTTTATAAAAAAAACTCCAGAAAAAAACAGTTTCTCAATCTTAATGATATCCATACCATTCTCATATTATTTGATACGAAAAACTATGAGGAGGCGGATGAATTCATTGAAAAACTAAAGAAACTGGATAAAAAAGTTACAGTTTATGCATTCAAAGAAAAATCCGATCAATACGATTATACCGAAACACCTTACCGGATCATTACTTCTAAAGAAGCTTTCGATTTGTTTGACAATAAGATGACCGAAATTGCCGATGAACTGGAAAACGTAACTTACGACGCTGTATTTGATCTTACGATTGACCGGAACATCCCGCTGGAATACTTACTTGCACGTTCCAATGCTTATATAAAAACCGGATTAAAGAAGAATGATCTACCTCAATACGATCTCGCCATCGCAGAACCAGACGATAAAAACGAACCACTTAACGTAAAAGAATTAGGGAAACAAATTGTCTACTACCTCCATACCATAAAAGCCAATTAATCTGCTGGTTAATAAAATCCTCAATTCCATTTTGATTCATTAAGATATTAACCTCCCACCATATTAGTACATATAAAAATAATTTACTAATTTTGTCCATCAATTTTTGATTTGCATGGCAAGAATTAATCTAAAAGGAATGGGAGTTGCACTCATTACTCCTTTCAAAAAAGATGGTAGCGTCGATTACACTGCTTTATCCAGAGTAGTTGATTACCAATTGCAAAACGGTTCTGATTACCTGGTTGTTCTGGGAACCACAGCAGAAACACCCACTCTTACTCCTGAAGAACAAAAAGAAATCATCGGGCTGGTTGTCTCCAAAGTAAACGGACAAATACCCATTGTTCTGGGTATAGGAGGAAACAATACCTATTCTGTTGTTGAAAAACTGAAAACGGATAATTTTTCGGGTATTGATGCTATATTATCTGTAGTACCTTATTACAATAAGCCTTCTCAGGAAGGCATATATCAACATTATAAATGCATCTCCCAAGCATCTCCCCTACCCATAGTTCTTTATAATGTGCCCGGAAGAACCGGGGTGAACATGTCGGCAGAAACAACTCTCCGGTTGGCCAGCGAATGTAAGAACGTGGTTGCGATCAAAGAAGCATCGGGAGATATGACTCAGATAGGCAAGATTATCAAATACAAACCCGAAGAATTCCAGGTTATATCCGGAGATGATGGAATCACCTTTCCGTTAATTACTTTCGGGGCTGTAGGCGTTATTTCTGTGATTGGAAATGCTTTCCCTAAAGAATTCAGCCGCATGGTCAGACTTGCTTTGGCGGGTGATTATACAAATGCATTGTCTATACATCATAGTTTTACAGAATTATTTGACCTTCTATTTGTGGATGGAAATCCGGCAGGAGTTAAGAGTATGCTTTGTATGATGGGATTCATTGAAAATGAACTTCGTTTACCGCTCATCCCTACCCGCATTACAACCTACGAAAAAATCAGGGAAATATTAAGAGACCTGAATATTAAATGTTAAATGTTCTCTCCCGAAGAATTAAAAAATCTGGCTCTTAAACATACTCCGGCTTTCAAAACTTTTTTCAGGAAAAACAAAAAAAGATTACAAAAGATGGATCAGGAAATTCATTTTCTCCACGAGGAGATTATGGATAAAACAGATTGTCTTCAATGCGCTAATTGTTGCAAAAGTCTTGGACCGGCCATCTACGATAAAGATATTGCGAGAATCGCCAAAGCTTTACGGATGAAACCTTCCGAAGTTGTAGAACAATACCTGCGAATGGATGAAGATGAAGAATATGTATTCAAATCAATGCCTTGCCCTTTCCTCATGCCCGATAATTATTGCTCCATTTACGAATACAGGCCAAAGCTTGTCGCGAATACCCTCATACAGACCGCAAGAAATTCTATCAAATCTACAATTTAACCGTAAAAAATTCTTTAACATGTCCTGTCGCTTACGAAATTTTGAAAAAACTTTCCGAAATTGATTAAAAAAGATTACCTTTGCGATCATAAATAAAGCCCGGATGGCGGAATTGGTAGACGCGCTAGTTTCAGGGACTAGTGTAAGTTATTACGTGCAGGTTCGAGTCCTGTTCCGGGCACATCCTCAAAATATTCTTTTCGACTCCACATCTATCTCTAACAACATCATGAGATGGAGTCTCTCCATTTTCAAGTGCATTTCATTTAGCTTCTTAAAAAAGAATAAGTTTATTATTGTATTCGAGCCAGTCGAAGATAAGATTCAATAGTTTAAAATATTCTTTTATCTTATAAAAATTAAAACACAAAAAAAGGTGCCCGTGTGGACACCTTTTTTAGATTATATTTAAGCAGTTATTATCTGGGTTGAACCAGGATCTTTTCAGCAGACACTTTCTTAGAAGTATGCGTATTTTTCTTAATATAAATGCCTGGGATTTCAGGAAGTTTAGAACCTACCTGAAGACCTTGAATGGTATAATAAGTCGTACCAACAATAGGATCATTTACATTTTCTGCATCTTTTCCTTCGTTAATATCTTCAATTCCTGTTATTGTTACAGGAGTGAAAACGATAACAGCACCTTTATCATTGGGTCCGTACAAACCAACTTTGTTACCACCGCCTCCAAAATCATTGAAGTAAAGATGAGTAGGATCAGAACCTGTTATAGCTTCATCATTTTCTTTGATGACCCATCTTTGATGGCCTCTATGGTTTATTGTGAATGCATCTCCGTCACCATCAACAGCAACGATACGTGATTCCGTTCCTTCTCCAATACTTACCATCTCATGTTTCAGTTTTTTCCCGGAATAATTCACAATATAAAATTCAGTTCTTTCACCCATGAATTTCCAGTATTGCGCTGTACTTCCTTCTTGTTTTGCTACTTGTAAAACATTTGTGCCATAAGTTTCATTTTGATCAACCTCAGCAAGAACTTTACTTGACTGTCTTAAGAACTGGATCTGATACCAATGGGTAGTAACATTATTACTGTATACAGGTTCACCACTGCTCATAGTTGTGGATGCCGGATAGAATTTCACAGCACTACCATCCGATGGCATTTCTGCATAAGCAGTGAAAAGATCATCTTCTGTATCATTTGTTTTATTGATATAGCTATAATGCCAGATAGTAGGATCCGTTGAATCTTCTCTTCCTTCTCCTTCTTCCCATCTTATTTGCCAATCCAGATCTTCACGCGCATCCACGCCAAATGTCGCTGGATCCATATCATCGTCCAGAGTGGTAACTGCATACCAACGGTCTGTAATTGCACCCTCCTCGTCATTTTCTGTTGAAGGAATATACACAAGCTGACGCCCTGCTTTACTTATAAATTTATAAGATCCCAGACCGGTATCAATAACCTTCCATAACTGAGAGTCATCTCCTTCCCGGTATTCCTGAGTTGCAACCGGTTGTTTTTCTCCTTTATCTACTAACAGAGCACCTCTCATTCTGAAAGCAATATAATACCAATGTTCATTATCTCCGCTACTTATTTGGAAAGGAACTTCTGCAATATATTCTCCGCTAATAGGAATTTTAAAAAGAAGATCTTTACCACTTTCTGTTTTAGCTGATATAATGATATTATCAGAGTAAGGCACCTGATCTTCTCCTTTTTTCATTGGAAACAGCACCGTTAATTTTCCGCCTTTTCTCACATCCCATTCAGAGTCATCCGCAACATATATGCTAAAATCCTCGCGTCCGGACTCCATACCATAATAAATATTTTCGGCTAAGGTTGTATATACCGTTACCATGACAGAATCTTCTGCCACATCTCCTGGGATCTGACCTTCTTTTATGGTTCCGAAATTCATTTCCCTTGGAAGAACGGTCATAAGCATATCGTCGGGAAGAACGAATTCATAAGCGGATTCGGGATCTCCTCCCCACTGTGCTTTTTCCATAATGTTACGGAATTTCCAGGCTTTATTTCCCTGATGCAAATAATCGTAAGTAACCGTTGGATCAGAGGCACACTCTATAGGATTCGTAGCTATAATCTGGAAATAACCGTTATAAGTTCCGGATGGTTGAATTCTCCATTTGGTATTAGCAGCATCCTGAAGAACAGGGATTACTTTATCTTGTTCACCCCATAATTCAGGTTCTCCCGTTGTACTATTTGTTCTCCAATACCAATGATCGGTGTCAGCCCAATAGTAAAGTCCCATCTGTTTTCCGAAGAACTTGTTGATGATCGTATACTCATCACCTGTTTTTTCTACACGCCACAGTTGCTTATCAGCCGCAGTTTGTATATCCATAGAATCGTTTGCTAAAGTACCCGCAACAGCAATCTGATTAAGAGGGCTTCTTACGGATGTACTATCCTCATATCCAGTGTGCTCAGATCCGGCCAAAACCCTATCTGCACGAGCATCACCCGATTTTCCTAAAACCCGGATATAATACCAAGGTCCGTCATCACCAGTAGAAGGCTCCGGTAAACTTGTCTGAGCTCCTACATATCCTATACCACATAAGATAAATGTCAATAAAAATAAACTAATTTTTTTCATATAACACTAATTAATAAAATAAATAAATATATTTACCCCAATACGTTCAAACCGACCTCAAATATATTAAAAATGACAGGATGCTCTGTCTTTTTTTATCAAAA
>JAJBTS010000181.1 GCA_020860885.1 Bacteroidales bacterium | reverse complement strand
AAAGAAGATTGTATGGATACTATTTATCCCATTGTTTTTATTTTCATGTAGTGATGATGATAAAGATTACACAGAACATTTTTATTGGGCAATGCAGGGACAATGGCTTATATCGACAACTTCTTTTGAACTTAACAATTGTACTTATACTACACAAAAAATCATAGAATTCGAAGAAGAAGGCACAGCTTATATAAGAGAATTAAGGATAAGAAAATGTCCGGATGAGACTGCTCAAACCACAGTCTTAAGCGAAAATAAATATAGATATACAATAGACAATGAAGATCGATATGTTTATTTGCATGGTATTTACAAATACAAAGTAAATAAAGTGACCGATCAGATTATGAATGTATCTGTTTTTAACTGGACAGGAGAAGGAGCCGGTTGGAACGAAGAGTGGACTCGTTTGTAGCTAAACGTAAACTAAAGATTGAGATTATTGCGAAGCTAATAAATATATAGCCCGGGCATCTTCCATATCCAACTTTCTGAAGTTGCCTAATGAACCTCCCGTATTTATAGAAAGCTTTTCTATCAGTTTATCAATATCGGATTTCTTCGCTCCGAGACCTCTAAAATCTACAGGCAATCCAATGGAGATAAAGAAATCCTTTAATGCTTTTATACCTTTTAATGCCATTTCTTTCTTATCTCCGGTATTATTGATTTCCCATACATTTACCGCAAACCGTACAAACCGATCCAAACCGGATGTATATACATAATTCATCCACGCAGGAAACATCACAGCCAGGCCCGCTCCATGAGCAACTCCATAAAGCGCACCCAACTCATGTTCCAATTTATGTGTAGCCCAATCTTCTTCTCTTCCGACACCACAGATTCCGGTATGTGCAATGGTTCCCGCCCACATTATATTGGCCCGGGCATCGTAGTTTTCCGGATCCGTAATTACAACAGGCGCCTCTTTAATAATGGCTCTTAAAGCTCCTTCACACATACAATCCGTTAATTCTACTCCTTTCGTTTGAGTAAAATATCTTTCCATAATATGCGCCATCATATCGGCTATTCCATTTGCTGTCTGTTCAGGAGGTAAAGAAAAAGTTAAAACCGGATCCATAACTGCAAAAACGGGCCGGATAAAAGGACTGCCCGCTCCTCTTTTCAACATCCCGTCTGATTTGGTTATTACCATACTATCAGAGCCTTCGCTTCCCGCAGCCGGGATCGTTACTATTGTTCCTACCGGTAAAGCCCTGTTAATAGTGACTGTTCCCTCAAAGAAATTCCAGAAGTCACCTCCATAGGAAACTCCGCAGGCAATAGCTTTTGCTGAGTCAATGACGCTTCCACCTCCTATTGCAAGAATAAAATTTACATTTTCTTTCCGGCATAAATCAATCCCTTCGTAGACAAGAGTATCCAAAGGATTGGGTTGAACACCTCCCAGTTTAATATATTCAATAAATTCATTTTGGAGAATATTTTCTATATCTTTCAACAATCCACTCCTCTCCGCATGCTGTCCGCCGTAATGTACCAAAACTTTTGTTGCATTATGTTTTTTCATTAAAGAACCTAAATTGCTGATGGTATTTCTTCCAAACACAAATTCAGTAGGACTCCAAAACTTAAAATTATTCATATTATTTCAATTTCAATTGCCAAAACTCCACATCTATAAGCCGGTTAAATTTCTTACCACATTCGCTGAAATTACCAACCAACTGAAAGCCTAAATTTTCATGCAATCCACGGCTTGAATCATTAGGTAATGAAATAACACCTATCAAAGAATGAATGTTTATGGTCTTCGACAAACGGATTAACTCTTTGTACAGCTTTTTACCTATCCCACATCCAAGATAGTCTTTATCTATATATATACTCGTCTCCAACGTAATGTCGTAAGCAGATCGGGTCCGCCAATTATCAACATACGCATATCCTTGTATTTGATTGTTCTTTTCATATACCAGAAAAGGAAAATTCTTTGAAGTTATTTTCCGGATTCTATTATCAATCTCGCTAGCAGACACATTTTCTTCTTCAAAGGTTATTACTGTATGATCGATGTAATAATTGTATATTCGAGCTATATCCGGAGCATCTTCCAAATGGACATTTCTTATCATGGTTGAATATTAATACGTAAATAATCCGTCAGTTCGGAATATAAAATCTTAATTTTAGTAATTCCTAACGAATAAGGTCCAATTTCATAAGGAGTATAAATAAAAGTAATCCCTTCATTATCCATATAAAAATTATTATTCGGAACAATTAAATCAGTTTCATAATTGTCTTTTTTTAACTGGTCTGTACTTTGATATCCTTTCGATTCCAAAAGATTACGGATCAGTAAAGAAGTTATGCCTGATTTTGAATCGGAAGTGAAAATATCTTCGTAAGAAAGATTTTGAGCCGTGGATAATCGAACAACAAAACCTAAATCAGCATCCATACCATGTGCACCTCCATCGTAAGTATAAATACTTACTTCGTAACTAATCAAATCGTTTTGATTCAGATGAAAAGTGTTGGTTAGGGTGAACTCTTTCCCTAATGACATAAAATATGCCTGCGAACTGTCATCTTCTTCATTGGTTTCCGCTAGCTCTTTTGCAATAAATTCTTTGGTTTCATCGGATGTTACATACGCTTCGTAGTCAGCGAGCATTTTCCCATAAAAAGTCTCAACAACCTCGTTTGCTTCATAAGAAGCATATTCCTCTCCAAAGGCATTTATAATAAATATTCTCTGCAATTTCTCCAATACCGTTTTATCATAGTATGCGCCCGGATAAGTAAAGTGGATCTGAGCAATAAATCCTGGAAAACGGTCGGGATTGTATGCATAATATTCTTTACTCAAATAAGACGTTTCATATTTGACTCTGTTTCCGGCAAAATGTGTTTCCGCCCAACGGAATAGAGTACTTTCTGGTTTCATATAGATAAATAACTCAGAATATGGAACAAATATTTCTACAATTCCCAACACATACGCACCTAATTCATAAGGATTATATATGAAAGTGATTCCTTTATCATCTGCAATAAAATTATGGGAAGGGGGTATTACAAGAGAATTAAAACCTGCATCAATCATTGCAGTATCATTTTCATATCGTCTTTCCTGCATTAAATAAGTCCGAAGCAGAGAAGAAATTTCATTTTCAGTACCTTCATGAAAAATTTCATCGTAAGTAATGTCTTCGCCTTTGGTGATATCGTATACCAAACCCTTTGTTGAAGATGCACCATGAGCGCCTCCTGTATATTCGTAAACATTAATTACCTGGCTTATAATATCTCCCCGATTAAATTTAATCGTATTTCTCATGGTTTTTTCATAACTATAAAGGTGCTGGTACTCTTTCGTATCTTTTCCTTCTGCTCCTGATTTTTCTTCATCTTTTTTATAAAGCCCTGATTTTTCAAAAGTATTTTTATAGTTCTCTAAATAATCTTTTGAATATGATTTCACTGCGTCAGAAGGAGACATAAAAGAGTAAGCTGCATCAAAGAAACTGGTTATAAAATAAGTTTGTAAGCGATTTTGCAATTCCTTATTATTAGAAACAACAGGATAAAAAAAGTTGATCTTCAAGTTACAGGAAGGATTATCCTTTTTATTATACAAATTATAATTTTTAATCTCTTCAATTCCTACATATCTCAATGCATTGTCCCTGTATATGGAAAGAGATTGTGCATTCATTTGCAATATAGAGGTAAACAACCATGCAAAAGAAAGAATCAATGTTTTACTCATAATAAATTTATTCAAAATAAGAATTATAATGGCAGATTCAAAGTTAGAATCTTTCTTCTGTTTTTGGATCGATATTATTATCAATTTATTCTTGATTCCTGAATTATTTTCTTTATTTTTGTGTTCAAAACTTACAATATCAATGAAAAAAGAAAGTTTTGTTTCTATCGCAGATTGTACAAAAGAAGACATCCTGCAATTAATTAAAAAAGCTGAGTTTTTCGAGCAACATCCAGATCAAAAAATATTGGAAGGGAAGGTTTGTGCCACCCTTTTTTTTGAACCTTCTACACGGACCCGTCTGAGTTTTGAAACAGCAGTCAACCGCCTTGGAGGACGTATCATTGGATTTACCGATGCAGCAACCACCAGTTCTTCGAAAGGTGAAATCCTGAAAGACACCATTAAAATGGTCAGTAACTATGCCGACCTTATTATTATGAGACACTACCTCGAAGGAGCAGCCCGTTATGCAGCGGAAATATCAAATATTCCTATTATTAATGCGGGAGACGGAGCCAACCAGCATCCATCACAAACAATGCTCGATTTATATTCTATTTACAAGACACAGGGAACTTTGGAAAATCTGCATATTGCCATGGTTGGCGATTTGAAATACGGGCGTACTGTCCATTCTCTTATTTCCGGAATGTCTCATTTTAACCCTACATTTTATTTGATCGCACCGGAAGAACTCAGAATTCCTGAGATTTATAAACAATTCATGGACGAAAATAATATCCCTTATTACGAATATACGGATTTCTCTGAAGAAGTAATTAATAAGTCTGATATTTTATACATGACAAGAGTTCAGCGGGAAAGATTTACAGATCTTATGGAATATGAAAAAGTAAAAAATATTTATGTCCTAAATAATAAAATGCTCAGTAACAGTAAAGATAATTTGCGAATCCTTCATCCACTGCCTCGTGTAAACGAGATCGCTTATGACGTGGATGACAATCCCAAAGCTTATTATTTTGAACAAGCTAAAAACGGCATGTTTGCAAGACAAGCAATTATCTGTGAAGTATTAGGCATCGATTATGAACATTAAATTTCAAGAATCTGTTTAAGTAAAAGATTCTCAAAAGTATAAATCTTATGATAAAAAAGAGAGAGTTACAGGTAGCAGCTTTGGAGAACGGAACTGCAATTGATCATATACCTTCCGAACAATTATTTAAAGTTGTTTCCTTATTAGGTATTGAAAAACTCGAAACACCTGTCACAATAGGATATAATCTTGACAGTAAAAAAATGGGAAAAAAGGGCATATTAAAGATTGCCGATAAGTTTTTCGAAGAAGACGAAATCAATCGGATTTCTCTAATTGCTCCCCATGTTAAACTCAATATTATCCGGGATTACGAAGTTGTTGAAAAGAAATTAGTTTCCTTACCCGAGGAATTATTAGGTATTGTTAAGTGTAATAATCCGAAATGTATCACGAACAATGAACCTATGAAAACTCATTTCAAAGTCATTGATAAAGATAAAGTAACTTTGAAATGCCAGTATTGCGAAATGCAGACACCCAAGGAAGATATTGTATTGTTATGAAACAAGACTGGAAACCGGGAACTTTAATCTATCCTGTTCCTGCCGTATTGGTATCGGTAGGTAATGAAGAGAAAGAGTATAATATTTTCACCGTCGGCTGGACAGGTACTATCTGTACGGATCCGGCAATGTGTTATATTTCTGTGAGGCCGGAGAGGCATTCTTATCACATTTTGAAAAAAAACATGGAATTTGTGATTAATCTTACGACTAAGGGATTATCATTTGCCACCGATTGGTGCGGTGTTCGTTCCGGAAAAGATTACAATAAATTTGAAGAGATGAATCTCACTCCTGCCAGATCTCATGTTGTAAGTGCTCCTTATATTGAAGAATCACCTTTATGTATTGAATGCCGGGTAAGGGAAATACTTCCATTAGGAACACACGATATGTTCATTGCTGAAGTTTTAAATATTCTGGCTGATGACAAATATATTGACCCTGTAACGGGAAGCTTTGATATGAAAGCCGCCAATCTCCTGGCTTATGCACACGGTAAATATTACGAATTAGGAGATTTGATAGGAAAGTTCGGATGGAGTGTCCAAAAGAAAAAGAAATGAAAAAAGGAAAATGGGAAAATAATACTTTTTATTGTATTCTTCTTATTGTTGGTTTATTAGCTTTGTCGCACCCGGGTTACGGACAAAGAGTTCCCAGATCTCAAAAGCCTCTTAATGTAGGCTTTAAGGTCGGGCTGAATGCCATATCCTCTACCGGATTTGATGTCTATTCGGAAGGTGAACTAGTGAATGGTTCACAAACCAATAAAACAGGATACAATGCAAATGCTTTTTTCAGGATAAACCTGGATCATTTCTTTATGCAACCCGAATTCGAATGGCATCTCTACAAACAGGACTTTTCTTTTTCAATTCCTACCGGAGAAGACAATGCCGGAAGTATCCCCTATGATATTTCTCAGGATTTACAAACTTTTAATATCAATATTCTTGTAGGATACAGCATTATCAAAAACGGACCTTATGTTTTTAATGCTTATGCCGGTCCTTCTTTCAAATACAACTATTATTCAAAATTAGATATTTCAGATAAAGTATTCCGCAATACCGATGCAAAATATAAATCTTACGGAATACTGGGACTTTCTTTCAGTATTTCTAAGTTTTTCGTGGATATGAGATATGAAATCAGTATCGTAAATACAGATATCGATTTTAGTGATTACACCAATATACCGGAAAGACTTCAGAATGTATGCTTTAAGAAGAATGAAAATATATTAAGTTTTTCCTGCGGGATGTTTTTCTAAGATTTTTTACCATATAATATTAATATCATCAATGAAACAAGACGATTTTATTTTCAACATTATCAACAAAGAACATAACCGTCAGCTGACAGGTATTGAGTTGATAGCATCAGAAAACTTTGTTAGTGACGAAGTCATGAGAGCAGCCGGATCTGTATTAACAAATAAGTATGCGGAAGGATATCCCGGAAAAAGATATTATGGAGGCTGTCAATTTGTAGATGAAATAGAACAGGCAGCGATAGATCGTCTCAAAATGATTTTCAATGCTGAGTGGGCAAATGTTCAGCCCCATTCAGGAGCTCAGGCTAATATGGCGGTATTCCTGGCTTGCCTTAATCCGGGAGATAAATTTTTAGGATTAAATTTATCACACGGCGGACACTTAAGTCATGGTTCACCTGTAAATTCTTCCGGAATACTTTATCAGGCATTAGAATACAATGTGGATGAAATTACAGGGCAAGTAGATTACGAACAACTGGAATCCATAGCTTTAAGAGAAAAACCAAAATTAATTATTGCCGGTGCTTCCGCTTATTCCAGAGAATGGGACTATGCATGTATCCGTCAGGTAGCTGACACTATCGGCGCTATCTTCATGGTAGATATGGCTCATCCTGCCGGACTTATCGCTGCCGGACTATTGAAAAACCCGGTTCAATATGCACACATTGTTACTTCAACCACTCATAAAACATTGAGAGGTCCTCGTGGTGGAGTTATCCTGATTGGTAAAGATTTTGAAAATCCCTGGGGTAAGAAAACTCCTAAGGGAGAAACAAAAATGATGTCTGCCTTATTAGATTCTGCTGTTTTCCCCGGAATTCAGGGAGGACCTCTGGAACATATTATTGCAGCTAAAGCTATTGCTTTCCATGAAGCAATGCAACCGGAATATATAGCTTACCAGACACAAGTTAAAAAGAATGCGGCAGTAATGGCTCAGGCATTGGTCGATAAAGGTTATAAAATTATATCCGGAGGTACGGACAATCATTTAATGCTTGTAGATCTACGCTCCAAATTTCCCGATCTTACTGGAAAAGTAGCGGAACAGGCACTTGTAAAAGCAGATATCACTTCCAATAAGAATATGGTTCCTTTCGATTCCCGCTCTCCGTTCCAGACATCCGGTTTACGTTTCGGAACCCCTGCCATCACAACCCGAGGGGCGAAAGAAGAATTAATGGGCGATATTGTTGATTTGATCGATACAGTTCTGTCTAATATAGATAATGATAAGGTAATCAAATCGGTAGCAGAAAAAGTGAATACGATCATGAAAGATTTTCCTTTATTTGCCTGGTAAACCCATCATCCGAATAATAAAAAATGGCTTGTTTCGATTTCGGAACAAGCTATTTTTGTATTCTTCCCTCTAGCTTATTATTCAATTTATTCAGTGACTTTCATTTTGCTTTTAAAACCTTTATTATTCTCTCGGATATACCTCAGTTCAGTCATCAATTAACAGTGAACAGCCACCAGTAAGCAGTTACCAGTGAATTATGAGAAATGATTGGTTTTATTGATAATTGATAACTGGAGATCACTCATTGTTAACTGTTAAGTGGTGACAAAAAAAGAGGTGCTCCGAAGAAACGGAACACCTCTTTTATAAAAATAAGATTGGGGGTAATTTATTTTGCAATTACGCGAGCCATTTCAAGAACTTTATTTGAATAGCCCCATTCGTTGTCATACCAAGATACCACTTTAGCGAAATTAGCATCCAAAGAAATACCAGCAGCTGCATCGTAAACAGAAGTGTCAGAACATCCTACGAAGTCAGTAGAAACTACTGCGTCTTCAGTATAACCTAAAACACCTTTCAATTCACCTTCAGAAGCAGCTTTCATAGCAGCAGAGATTTCTTCTTTAGTTGCTGATTTTTCCAGAACCACTGTCAGATCCACTACAGAAACGTCAGAAGTAGGAACCCGGAAAGCCATACCGGTAAGTTTACCATTCAACTCAGGAAGAACTTTACCTACCGCTTTAGCAGCGCCTGTAGAAGAAGGAATGATGTTTTCAAGGATACCACGGCCACCTCTCCAGTCTTTGGAAGAAGGTCCGTCAACAGTTTTTTGAGTAGCTGTAGCAGCATGAACCGTAGTCATCAAACCTTTAACGATACCAAATTTATCATTTAAAACTTTAGCGATAGGAGCCAAACAGTTTGTTGTACAAGAAGCGTTAGAGATAATCTCTTGTCCTTTATATTCTTTATGGTTAACACCATATACGAACATAGGAGTATCGTCTTTTGAAGGAGCTGACATAATTACTTTTTTTGCACCAGCTTCAATGTGTTTACGAGCAGTTTCATCAGTTAGGAAGAAACCGGTAGATTCAACAACTACTTCAGCACCAATTTCATTCCATTTTAAGTTAGCTGGATCTTTTTCTGCAGTTAAACGGATTTTTTTACCATTAACTACCAGGTTATTACCTTCTACAGCAACCTCACCTTTGAAACGACCATGAACTGAATCATATTTTAACATGTAAGCCAAATAATCAGCAGCTAAAAGGTCATTGATACCTACTACTTCGATATCATTTGCGAAGTTGTACACTGCAGCACGGAACACCATACGACCAATACGGCCAAAACCATTAATACCAACTTTGATCATTTTGTATAATTTTTATAGATTAAAAAATAAATTAATTACGTTAGGAAATAATCTTTATCTTTTTGCACTGCAAAATTACTATTTTTTTGA
>JAJBTS010000428.1 GCA_020860885.1 Bacteroidales bacterium | reverse complement strand
GAAAGTAAAAGTAAAAAAATTAAAATATATTTGTTCATAATAAAAAATATAAACTATAATTAAGAAGATATAATAACAAAAATAGATCAATAAATATTAAATCAGAATAACCATTACCAAACAATTCAGTTCTGCTTTTCATCCATGAAAAACACGACTAATTCTCGTAACTGTTTTTTCATTAAGGTATCAGTGATGCCTTCTATCGTAGCGATAATAATACAGCTTGAACCTTTTCCGGGTCCGTATGCATATACGTATATTCTTCCTGCTGATCTCCTAATTCCGTATTGCGATACTCCATAAAGCTATTGTATTGACTTCGAAATGTTCCGTGAACTTCTTTAAAACCCGTTTCTTTGAACAGATAAACAACATTCTCCCGAGTAATTCCTGCTCCGGGCATGATAATGATCCGGTCTTCTGCCTGCCGAATCAGTTTCCGGATAACACCTGCTCCTTCAATAGCCGAATTGTATCCTCCGGAAGTCAGTATTCTATCGCATTTCAAGGCAATTACATCGTCCAAAGCTTCAAAAAGATTCTTTGTCCGGTCAAAGGCTCGATGAAAAGTAACACTCATGGAATATTTACGCGCCTCATCAATTAAAATCTTATTGCGTTTCATATCTACTGTTCCATCGACATTTAGCATACCAATCACTACTCCGTCGCATCCTAATTCACCACAGATACGGATATCTTCTTTCATCACTTTCAATTCATCATCGGAATAATAAAAATCTCCTCCCCTGGGCCGGATCAATACATTGAGTCTTATATTCAATTCCCTTGCATACTTAATCAGTGCATACGAAGGGGTGATTCCCCCTTCTATGAGGCTATTGCATAATTCCAGACGATAAGCTCCTGCTCTCTGTGCAAGGATTGCACTTTCTAAAGAATCCACACACACTTCCAACTTTATTCTATTATTCATTCCGGTATATATTTACAGGCGATAAAAGTAAGGATTTTTATACAAACGGCAAAGCATATTCCCGGATTCAGGAGTGTAACAGTCTTTCCTTTTAAAAACGAACAAAGTGTTCACTATCGGACACCTCAGAAACACCTATCAATCTATATTCCAACAGATTACAATACAGGCATATCCTTTGCTTATACTAGGGAATAGAACAAAATTAATTATGGATAGAGAAATACCTCAGGAAATACGTAGAAGAGAACAGGGAAAACTGATACTCAAATTTGTCGGAGGAATAATTATTATCATTCTTTTTGTCTGGATTGTGATATCTTTTCTGCAACCGAGTATATACCGGAGAGATATAGAAACATGCATAGTAGACAAAGGAACTATAGAAATTTCAGTGAGCGCCTCAGGAAAAGTAATTCCAGCCTTTGAAGAAATCATTAATTCGCCTATAAATACCCGTATTATAGAAATATATAAAAAAGGAGGGGATGAAGTGGACATAGGGACGCCCCTTTTGCGTTTAGACTTACAAAGTACAGAGACAGAATACAACAAGTTGCTGGATGAAGAGAAAATGAAAGAGCTTCAATTAGAGCAGCTAAAATTAACGACAGCGAACAAGTTATCCGAAATGGAGATGAAACTAAAAGTATCCAGAATGGAACTTAACCGGAAGGAAGTGGAATTCCGGAACGAACTTTATCTCGATAGTCTGGGTGCCGGAACTACCGAAAAAGTGCGCCAGGTAGAATTAAGTTACAACGTTGCATTACTACAACTCAAAGAAGACGAGCAAAAATTTGAAAATGAAAAGGAATTGGCTAAAGCGGATATGCGGGTAAAAGAATTGGAATTCAATATATTCAAAAAAGGTCTGGCTGAAACAAAAAGAACCCTGGAGGATGCCCGGATACGTTCTCCCCGAAAAGCCATACTGACTTACATAAATAACGAAATCGGAGCACAGGTTTCCCAAGGAACGAAAATAGCTGTTATTTCCGATCTTTCTAACTTCAAAATTGAAGGTGAAATAGCGGATGCTTACGGAGACAAGATTGCCACAGGCAACAAAGCCATAGTAAAAATAGGGGAAGATAAATTAAGCGGAATGGTGAGTGAAGTAACTCCCCTCTCCCGAAATGGAGTGATATCTTTCTCTGTCCAATTGGATAAGGCCAATCATCCCCGGTTACGTTCGGGATTAAAAACCGATGTATATATAATGAATGCCATTCGGGAAGACGTTTTAAGAATTACCAATGCTTCTTACTATTCAGGCAAAAAAACGTATGATTTATTTGTAGTGAACGGAGATCAATTGTTCAAACGCAAAGTCGAATTAGGAGACAGCAATTTCGAATATGTGGAAGTAATCAGCGGACTGGAAGAAGGAGATGAAATCGTTATATCCACAATGTCCGAATACAACGACAAAGAAAAGATCAAATTAAATCCATGAATAAAGATAAAATATAAAAGTATGATCCAGTTAACAAATTTAGAAAAAATCTATCGTACGAAAGAAATCGAGACAGTTGCTTTAGAGAATATCAATTTAGAAGTGAAGAAAGGGGAATTCGTATCCATTATGGGCCCTTCCGGATGTGGTAAATCTACACTGTTAAATATTATAGGGCTTCTGGATAAGCCCACCAAAGGAAAAGTAGAGCTTGATGGCATCGATACGATCCGGATGAATGATAAAGATCAGGCCATATTTCGAAATAAAGAGCTGGGATTCGTCTTTCAAAGCTTTCACCTGATCAACTCCCTGAATGTGCTGGACAATGTAGAATTACCTTTGCTTTACCGGAAAGTATCCGGAAAAGAACGTAGAGAAGCAGCAAAAACGGTATTAGAAAAGGTTGGGTTATCTCATCGGATGAAACATTTTCCTACCCAACTCTCAGGAGGGCAATCGCAAAGGGTAGCCATAGCCCGTGCCATCATCGGCAATCCGAATATCATTCTGGCGGATGAACCTACCGGAAACCTGGATAGTAGGATGGGAATCGAAGTAATGGACATTTTACATAAGTTAAACAAAGAAGAAGGACGAACCATAGTAATGGTTACCCATAATGAACATCAGGCGAAACAGACCGATCGGATCATCCGCCTTTTCGACGGAAGACAAGTTCAATAAAATTAAACATTGAAAATATGATATTGCTTTATTTCAAACAAGCATGGAATCTGATAAAACAGGAGAAGTTATTCAGTTCTATCTACATTATCGGAACCGGGCTTTCCATCACTGCCGTAATGGCTTTGTTTATTGTCGGATTTCTTAAAGTAGCAAATATTTACCCTGAAAACAACCGGGACCGTTTACTGATCGTCACCACGGGACAAGAAAAATTTGGCAAGGGAAATAGCAATGCCCTTCTTTCTCATACAGTGATTGAAACTTGTTTTTATCCGTTGAAAACAGCAGAATCTGTTACTGCTATGCATGATAATTGGAATGAAGAGGAACATCATATTCAATTGCCCGGAAGAAATGATAATTTACAGGTAGCAGTAAAATACATTGATACGCACTTCTGGACTGTTTTTCCTTTCCGGTTTATCGATGGAAACCCTTTCTCAGAAGCGGATATGCAGTCAGGCATTCATACGGCTGTAATAGCAGAATCGCTGGCTAAAAAAGTATTTGGAAAAACGGATGTAACCGGTGAATATATCCATCTGGATCAACAGCCTTACCGTATTTGTGGCGTGGTTAAAGATGCATCTTATATCACAGAAAGAACCTATGCGCATCTGTGGATACCTTACACAGTTGATCCCGGATACAAAGAAAACAGTTCATTTGGAAAAGGAGGATCTTTAGGATCCATGAGTGCGTATGTATTGGCTCCCACCCGGAAAGATATGGATAAGGTTGCCGAAGAAATTAACTCCAATATTCAACGTTACAGCAGTACATTAATAGAGGGAGTAACTTTCTCTATTTTAGGCCAACCCGACCGCCATTGGCAGTCGCTATTCCGTATAGGAAATTTAATCCCTGATTTCAACAAAATTATCCTGCAATACGTATTGATAATCTGCCTTTTATTATTGGTTCCGGCAATCAGTCTTTCCGGGATGACACATTCCAGAATGGAAAGGCGACTTTCCGAAATGGGAGTACGAAGGGCTTTCGGAGCTCCAGCAAAAACATTAATGGAACAAGTTATTACAGAAAACTTTCTCTTCACCCTTTTCGGTGGAGCGGTAGGACTTGTTTTTTCTTTTTTCTTTATCTATATAGCTAAGGATTGGATTTTACAGATCAATGACAGTTTCTATATGGCGACGGAATTGCCGGAAGGAAGTCAAATTGTGTTTTCACCTACCATGTTCCTGAACTTACCGGTGTTTTTAATTGCTTTAACGGTTTGCTTTCTCCTGAATATCCTATCATCGTTACTCCCGGCATGGAAAGCGTCCCGCAAACAAATAATTAATTCATTCAAGACAAAATAAACGCCTTATGTTACAATCGATATTCAAACAGTTATGGAATTGCAAGGAGAATAATATCTGGCTTGTGTTGGAACTACTAATCGTTTTTTGTCTGATCTGGTATATGGTAGATTATATGTTTGTCCTTTCTTATAATAAGAGTACGCCGGACCATAAAAATCTCCACCATGCCTGGTTAATTAATATAAGCGAATACCAGAACAATCAAAGGAATTATCAGGAGACAGAAAATGATCCGGAAAGTAGAATGGCTAATTTTGAAAGGATAATACAAACACTAAGAAATAATCCGGGAGTAGAAGCTGTCGCTATTTCTTTTAATCAGTCTTACCCGGGTACAGGAAGTACATGGAATTATAGTTTTCAAACAAAAAAAGATTCTACATCCGGATATACAGGTCAACTCGTCATGTTCGATCCTCGTTATGATTTCTTCCGGGTATTCGGATACAGTAAAGAAAACGGTAAAAAAGAAGTGTCTGTTAGTGATTTCAATTGGTCCGCTGTAAGGAATGTAGTCTTAAGCCGTTCTGCTGCAGATGTTTTATTTCCTGACGAACAGCCTGAAGGACAAGAAATTTATTTGTCCCACAATTGGAACGAACCTTATAAAGTTGCAGGAATAATTGACAACGTCAAACTCTTCGATTTCTTACGCCCTCAGTACAATTATTATACATCTATGTTATTGACGGCAGAGAACATCAAAAATGCTCATATCTCTGTCCGAAGTAAACCGACTGTTTCCGATAAGATGTTTAAAGAGAACTTCCAAAAAGAAACGGCTAAACTATTAAACAAAGGAAATTTCTATTTCAAAAGTATTGCCTCCCATCAATATATAAATGACAATTCCTCTACGGTTAAAGAGATAAGTAAAGAAATCCAGCTAAGAGTTTCCCTAATGATTTTCTTCTTATTAAATATTCTTCTATGTATTCTCGGAACTTTCTGGTATCAGGTCAATCAAAGGAAAGGTGAAATAGGCATCAGAAAAGCTATAGGTGCCAGTAATAGAAATATTAATAAAAGTCTTATCTTAGAAAGTCTTTGTTTATTAGCGATAGCCATGATTCCAGCTTTATTGATAGAATATCAGTTCGTACACAGAGGAATATTAGAAACACTCGGAACCGAAAGTAATTTCATCGCAGGAGAGTATTTACCGGATAAGAAATTCCTTAGGTTCCTCATTACGAATTTTATTACCGGGTGTATTATGGCTGTTATTATTATTATTGCGATATGGGTTCCGGCAAAAAAAAGCAGCCGATATGGAACCGGCAGAAGCAATAAGATATGAATAAAGAATAATGCTATGAAAACAACACGAAAGATCCTGATTGCTTGCCATTTATTACTTTTTAGTATTTCGGTATCGGCTCAAACGGATACACTTACATTGAATCTTTATGAAGTAATAAAGCTCGCTCAACGACAATCTGTAGATGCTGCGGTAGCTGTCAATGAACTTAAGAAAGCTTATTGGGAATACCATACATTCAAGGCAGATCAGTTGCCGGAAATTAATTTTACAGGAACTCTTCCCAGCTACAAAAAAAATTACGAGAGATATCTGCAATCCGATGGTTCTTATACGTATCTGCATACCAATTCATTAGGGTTAGAGGGAGAAATATCGGTACTTCAGAACATATCTTTAACGGGAGGAAAGATTTTTTTGAATACCTCTCTCGATTTCACACACCAGACCGGGTCTAATGATTATAATGAATTTATGAGCCTTCCGGTAAACCTGATACTGGAACAACCCGTTTTCGGAGTCAATAAGCACAAATGGAACAGACGCATCGAACCGCTACGCTACAAAGAAGCAAAAGCTGCCTATATCGAAAGCGTAGAAGAAGTTACAATCCATACAATCAGGCATTTCTTCAATTTATTATTGGCGAAAGAGAACCTAAACATTGCTTTCCAAAATCATGAAAATGCGGACAAACTTTATGAAATAGCTTTGGCAAAAAGAGAGATAGGATACATCTCTGAAAGCGAAGTCATGCAGTTAAACTTATCGGCTCTGCAAGCCAAAGGATTCGTAACAGAAGCTCTTTCCGATTTAAATGCAAACATGTTCGGACTTCGTTCTTTTTTAGGATTGGATGAAACAATTTTTATAGAACCTGTGATGCCGGAGTATATCCCTTATCTAAAAATAGAATACAGCGAGGCTTTGGAAAAGGCTTTGGAAAATAATTCTTTCGCACAAAGTATACTACGCCAACAAATGGAAGCCGATTACGCAGTAGAAACCGCTAAGGGAAATCAGCGAAATATCAGTTTGTATGCATCCATTGGTTACAGTGGAAAAGGAAAGGATTTAGAGAGTGCATACAAACCCTTGGACGACAGCCAGGTAATACAGGTCGGTGTTACTATCCCCCTTTTGGATTGGGGCAAAAGGAAAGGAAAAGTAAAAGTGGCTGAATCGAACAGGGAAGTTACTTTATCACAAATCAAAAGAGAAGAAATGAATTTCAATCAGAACATCTTCCTGCTGGTAGAAAATTTCAATAATCAGGCGGGGCAACTGGAGATTGCTAAACAGGCCGATATAATTGCAGAAAAAAGATACGAAACATCGATAGAAACCTTTATGATCGGAAAAATAAACGTACTTGACCTTTCTGATGCGCAACGTTCCAAAGATGAAGCCAAAATAAAACATATTCAGGAGTTATACGAATACTGGGATTATTACTACAATATCCACAGTCTTACTTTATATGATTTTATAGAGAAGAAAACTCTGGATGCTGAATTTGAGGAAATTATTTTGTAAATTTGAATATTAAACCCTGTTAAACTTATGATATTAATAATCGATGACGACGCAGCTGTACGTTCTTCTTTAACTTTTCTCTTAAAGCATGCGGGTTATGAGCCTAATGCCGTAAAGGGCCCGGAAGAGGCGCTGGATGTGGTTCGTTCTCATAGTCCTCAGCTTATTTTAATGGATATGAACTTCTCACTGACTACCTCCGGTGAAGAAGGCATTCAATTACTGCGTCAAGTAAAGATATTTCAACCCAATGTACCGGTTATACTGATGACTGCCTGGGGATCTATAACGCTTGCCGTAGAAGGGATGAAACAGGGAGCTTTTGATTTCATTACCAAACCCTGGAATAATCTGATGTTATTAAATATTATTCAGACAGCTTTAGAACTCAATGAACAAAAGAAAGAAAAATACATCGCTTTCAATCGTACGGAGGCAAATAAAAAATGTTTCTTTGATAAAATTATCGGAAGAAATCCGGCACTGATGGATATTCTAAATACAGTATCCCGTATTGCTCCGACCAATGCCTCTGTACTCATTACAGGAGAAAGCGGAACCGGTAAGGAATTGATAGCAGAAGCTATACATGCAAATAGCAACCGGGCAAAAGAAACATTTGTAAAAGTCAATCTGGGCGGTCTTTCGCAAAGCCTTTTCGAAAGTGAGATGTTTGGCCACAAAAAGGGTTCTTTTACGGATGCTCATCTGGATCGTACCGGACGGTTTGAAATGGCTAATAAAGGCACTATATTTCTGGATGAAATCGGAGATCTGGATTTATCCTGCCAGGTAAAACTATTGCGGGTATTACAAGACCAGACTTTTGAAGTTCTGGGCGATAGTATACCGAGAAAAACCAATGTAAGAGTAATTAGCGCTACAAACAGAAGCTTACCACAAATGGTTGCGGAAAAAACGTTCCGGGAAGATCTTTTTTACCGGATCAATCTGATTACTATTCATATACCTCCTCTGCGGAAACGAATAGATGATATTCCTCTTCTGGCACAACACTTTGCGGATCAACTCACCTCGGCCAATAAATTATCTAAAGTAAAATTTACTCCCAGAGCCCTAAACTATTTACAGACACTGCCCTATCCCGGAAATATCCGTGAACTAAAGAATCTTATAGAAAGAACATTGCTTGTATCCGGTAAAAATATACTGGAAGATATTGACTTCATAAATCAGAACAAATTAAATCAGTCGGTAACCGATAAGGGTTTATTAGATGGTCTGACTTTAGAAGAACTTGAGAAAAGATCTATCGAGAAAGCCCTTGAAAAATATTCCGGCAATATATCCAGAGTAGCATCGACATTAGGAGTAAGTCGTGCAGCCTTATACAGAAGAATGGAAAAATACGGTATAAAGAACGAAGGAAGTAACCAATGAAATTTAAATTAAATAATCTATTCTGGATCTTAAGTTTATTATTACTGATCCTGATATCTGCCCTGACCTATTATGTTTTCAAAACTTCATCTTTCAAATCGTTCTTTCTTATTGAAGGATTGATAGCTTTAATCGTCGTCTACCTTTTTATTTTTTACCGGATCATCATTAAACCTTTACAAATTATAGGCGGAGGTATGGAGTTACTCAAAGAACAGGATTTCAGTTCCCGGTTGCGACATGTAGGCCAACCTGAAGCAGATAAAATAGTAGATGTATTTAACCGGATGATGGAACAATTGAAAAATGAACGATTACATCTCCGGGAACAAAACCATTTCTTAGATTTACTGATAGAAGCGTCACCTATGGGAGTTATCATATTAGATCTCAACGGAAATATTATATCTATGAATCCTGCAGCCCGGAAAATATTCAATCTGAAAGAAACAGAAGAGATAACACCCCTATCCTTACAAAAAATAGATAATCCCTTAATAGAAGAGTTGACAAAGATTGAACCCAGCGATTCCCAAATCATTCGTCTCAGTAATGCGCATATTTATAAATGTATGCATTCTTCTTTTATTAATAAAGGATTACATCAGTCGTTCTACATGATAGAATCCTTAACAGAGGAGGTTTTTATGGCTGAAAAGAAAGCTTATGAAAAAGTGATCCGCATGATAGCACATGAAGTAAAAAATACTACG
>JAJBTS010000409.1 GCA_020860885.1 Bacteroidales bacterium | reverse complement strand
TTCCAGTAGCGGCTGATTGGCCATCAACCAGTCCGTCCGCCTTTTCCGGGTATTCACTAAAGGAACATCGGATTTTTCTTTATAGAATTCTTCCCACACGACCGGAACCACAAAAGAGAAATGGTACAAATCTCCGGGATTTGTCTGAAACCGCTTTCTCACTCCTTCTTCCCACTCCACCGATTCTTCCGGATAAAGCTTTGAAAGAATCTCCACAAATCCTTTATTATCGGGAATAGAATCCGGATGATAAAAAGCATACCAGGTTTTGGCAAAATAACGACGGATAGACTGAGGATTCTTGTTTTTAGTCAGATAGGCATAATATTCAAACAGCTTGGACGATTTTACCTTTACGCCATTCTCAGCAGCTCCAAATGCAAGGGCTAGATTATCCAAAAGTTTTTGATTGTTACCGACCCCGCATCCATGCAAATAGATAAGACTGTGACGATCAATAATATTCGTATCTAAAGGAAGGAAAACAGAATCACGCAGCGCTTTCTCCAACGTCTGGACAGAAGTACGTGGCCCTTTGGGATATACCAGCGCACTCAAATCCAGAAATTCGTTGCCATGACTTACCAGGTTCACCAATCCATAGGGAAGTCCATTTTCAGGAGGATGATTTCTTAAATAATTACAAACACCTAATATGGATTTTTCCGTATCGATCACCATCTCTGTTTTATCGTCCTGCGATACACGATAATAGTTTCCTGCCAAAGCATAATATCTATTGTATTCGGAATTGTCTTTCCCCATAATAAAGGTTATGGAAGTCCGTGGAACCGTATCTTCCTTGACCTCTTCGACAACCTCCACTATTTCTGCGGCATCGTTCTCTTCGGAAACAACGGAAACCACCTCACCTTTTTTCTTACACGAAAAGAGAGAAGTGGTTACAATAAGTAAATAAAACAGGAGGTGCCTCACTACTCAAATACAAATTTTACAGGCAGAGTGTAGTAAACACGAACGGTTTTTCCTCCTTGTTTGCCCGGAATAAATTTCGGCATCAGATTGACCACACGAACAGCCTCCGCATCTAACCGCTTATCCAGACTTCTTACGACTTCAACGTCTGAAATAGATCCGTCTTCTTCCACAACAAACCGTACCACAACGGTTCCGTGTATTTCTTCATTTATTGTTTCCTGCGGGAAACGAATATTTTCTGCAATAAACTTAAGCATAGCTTCCCTTCCTCCCGGAAATTCCGGCATCTGTTCAACGACAGAGAAAGGAGTCTCCTCTTCTTCTACACTTTCTTCCTGTACGGTCACTGATTCATAACTCCCAATATCAGCTACATCTATTCCGGATATACCCGATAGGGTTCCCATCTCATGTCCTACGGCATAGTCGGAAACACCTTCCGGTAATGGTAAAGCCTGTTTTACCGTAATCAACTGCCCGTTCTCATCTCTTACGATTTGTTCATCGATCGCTATAAAAGAGGTATAATTGGTCATGAGATTGTATTTCAATCCCAGTTCGGTGATAGTCTTTATATCCTGTTCGCTCTGTGAAGTATTTTCCGAAACAAAATAATCCAGCAGCTTAATTCTTTCCCTCGCCCATAAATAACGGATAGCGGAGTTGCTGTTATCGGGAGTAATTTTTTCCAGGTCGAAAGATTGTTTGTAAGTTTTTCTTCCGACTTTCCCCGACAAGGTTATTTTACCTGTTGGTTTTCCTTTGTATTTGCCAAAGAGAACAACCGGACGTTCGGCCAGCATATCCGGAACGGAAACAGGCTCTACATCGTAGGCATCAAAAGACCCGTAATTCATTTTTATTTGTGTCAGAACCGGTGTATTGATATAACTTCTAAAAGCTTCCGCCTGTTTCGCAGCCTCCTTTTCTTTAGTAATGATCAAAGGTTCGCCACTTCCCATAAAAGCCATTCCTTCTATCAGATAGCGGTTCACACTTTCGCCAATACCGAAACTAAAAACATTGGTATTGCCTCCGTTTTTACGGATCAGTTCGAAAGCCTCTCTTTCCACATCGACATAACCGTCAGTAACAATAACAAATGTACGTGACAAGTCAGCATCGGGTCTGGGCATGCTATAAGCATCTTTCAAGGCCTTAATAAGCTGAGTATCTCCTCCTCCATCGTGGCTATCTATATAACGGGCCGCTTTTTCTACATTATCAGCCGTAGCGTATACCGAATTCGGGCTGAAAATGCCTGTATTCAGGGAGAAAAGGATCACATTAAATTTATCTTCCGGTTTAAGATTGATAATCAGATTACGTAATAATGTCTTGGCGGTATTCAATGGAAAGCCATGCATGGAACCCGACACATCCACTATAAAAATATATTCACGGGGAGGAATATCGTCTTTCAATACCTTTTTAGGCGGTTGTACCATCATTAAAAAGAAATTTTCGTCTTCTCCTTCGTACAATAGTATTCCGGATTCTATTTTATCTCCCTGCAGGGAATAGTCAATAATAACATCTTTATTTCCGCCTTTGGTTTCTTCGGGAGCCAGTTTTACTACGGCTTTATCCAGTGTAGGATAAGTAATATTCATTTTATGGCTGTTGCTCACAACATTCTGCAGAGGCATACCTGCTTTTATTTCCAGTTCAAAACCAAAATCATAAGCAGGAGCTTCTCCCGATTTCGTATAAGGAGTAGAAACGAAACCCTCGTCTACTTCCGCATTCTTTTTGCTTGTATTGGAATAACGGGGTCCTACTACTGTCGGGTAAACGAATGAATACTTTCCTTTTTCCGGAACCAGTAATTCCGTATATTTCAGTTCAATAACAATCGTATCATTCACAGCAATGTTTGAAACATTCATGGTAAATACATTCGGCCGGCTCTGTTCCAGCAAGGAAGCTCTTTTCCCTTCCGACTTAGCCTTTTCGTAATCGTCCCGGGCTTTTTGCTTTTCTTCTATTTTAGCTGTGATCAGTCGCGAACCTATCGTCATCTGCATACCATATACGGCTGCCTTTGTCGACAGCGGAAACGTATAAATTGCCTCCAGGGTGTTTTGTCCGGAATTTACATACACCTGTTTTACCACCACATCAGCAATAACTCCGGTAATATTTGCCTTTACAGAAGTTTCTTTCAGCGGTAGATTATCCACTTCAGGATTTTCACTCAGGACAACGAAATAGGGAGAAAGCGTTTTATCTTCTTCATCCTCCCAATCATAGGGTGCAGCCTGCAAATAGCAACTAAATAACAAAGATCCGCACAATAAAAAAATCTTGAATGCATTCATTGTAAACATTTTTAATGAGGTAATTTCTAATTCTATAATTCCATTTTTCAAAAGAACAAATACGGTGCCAACCTTAGCAGATCTTCTTCCGTAAACTCTTCCAGCAACTTTAATTCATCTATATTCCGGAGCCTCCCATTCCTTTTCCGTATGTCTATGATTATTTTAGCCTGATAAAAATTGATATAAGGGTGAGCTCTGAGTTGATCCAAAGATAATGTATTTATAGAAATTTTATTTATTTTATCTGTCTCGATTTTTATAAAAGGAATTATCATTTCGTACAATTCCTCATGCATTCCATAGACTTCCTGCAATTGTTCCATCCGGTAAAAACCTCCCAGTATGTTCCTGTAATTAACAATTCTACGGGCATAACCCGAACCTATCCCGGGTATTTTTTTCAATTCCGTAGTATCGGCAGAATTTAATTCAATCACTTCTCCGGCTTCCATCTTCTTTGTTCTGGGATAATCATTCCGGACAGGCCGTACCAGCGTATCTTTTGCATGAACATAATACCGCCGTTTTTCAGGTTTAAAGTCAGCTTCTTTTGTCTGCTTTATCACCGGTAGTTTATTTGAAACATACGCTGGGGTGTTATACTCCGTTGTTATACTTCCTGGCGTTTGTACAATCAGTGTATCTTCCGCAAATTCCTGTTCTGCGAGAGGTTCAGGTATCTCCGGAGTAAAAAAATACTTACCGAGTAAAATACCTCCGATGAATACCAGCAAGACCAAAATACCTTGCCGCTCACGTTTGGAAAAATAAAAAAAAATCGCGCCACATAGTTTTATAGGTATTAGAATAATAAAGAATTGGTGAAAATCTCACAGGATAGATTTGAATACATTCGCATGAACACAGTTAAGAGTTTATATTAAAGTATTGGTACTACATTTTACAAACGATCAGAAACCGGAAATATATTTTCAGGTTAGTTTTTTTGTGTTACAAATGTAAAAAAACATCTTTACATCTGCTACTTTTTTCCAAAGAAGAATATTCACGATACCAGATTTTCCGGAAAAAATAAAGATTCTTCCGGAAGAATCTCAAAAAACTCCGGAAGAATGTCGACTTTTTCCGGAAGAATGTGCAAAAATTCCGGAAGAATCACCACAAAGTAAAGTAAAGAAAAGAAAAAGAAAAGAAAATAAAAAAGAATACCCCCTTAGCCCCCTTTTGAAAAATGGGGAAGATGGTGAACCGCTTTTATTTTTCTTTTAAAAATACATTAGGTAATTACCTCCTCTATGGATGAAGAAGATGAAGAAGATGCAGGAGTTCCGGAATTTTCGCACGTCCCATTTTTTCAAATGCGACCACGATTTAAAAAAATGGGACGTGCGAAAATTTTCAGTCTACAGGAAGCAGTATTCCACTATTTTACCACACTATATAAAAAAGGCACACCTATAAGTCTTAGATGCGCCTTCCTTAAAATATTCTTTTCTTAGAAATCCAGTTTTTGGACTATTTTCCCATCCTGCCCAATTACTTTAAGAGATATCTTATCTCCGAAAACCTTTATGTCGACAATATCTTTGTTTGAGTTTACCAATACCGGAAAGGTATTTCCTTTCTCTCCTACAGGCAGATACGAATGACGATGAGTGTGCCCGCTCAACATAAGGTCGATTCCGGCTTCATTCAGTATCGGATAGAACAAGCGTTCTGCTTCCCGAGTTCCATGCCAGGTAGAAGTAAATATAGGAATATGAATGAATACGATCTTTACCGGAGCCTTTTTGAACTCTTCCGAGTGTACGACTTCTTTGAGCCATTCCACCTCTTTCTCACGGTATTCGTCGAAAGCGGCAAATCCTCCGTATTCGATATCGCTGTCCGGTTTATCTTCCGCACTGTCTATTACGAGGAAATAAGCAGGCCCGGCACGGAAACCGTAATAAGGCATTCCGGTAGAAGTAGGGAAATAATCCATATAATGGGTGGCAAAAGCGCCCCGTGTTTCATGATTCCCCCTCGAATGAAAGAAAGGAATTCTTTTGGCAAACAGTTTAACCGCCGTATCCATATAAGCATCCCATAAAGTCTGCTCCGAACGGATCTGGTGCACCATATCCCCATTGAATACCACAAAATCCAGTTCGTCCAACTTCACCTGCCCGAGCAAAGCGGTAAGTTTCTCATTATCGGTATGAATATCGTTTACCACAGCCAAAGAAACCTGACCTTTCGAAGCATCCAAAGTTTTGAAACGGTAAGGATCCGCCGAATAAACATTATTGGCTACAATATTTCCCATTTTGGTATTATAAACATTATTCTCCAATACTTCGCGGGAATAGATTCGGTAACGGTAAGAAGTGGCTTTCCCGAGTCCGGGAATGGTAACCGTATGAAGAGTATCAATCTTTTTGATACCCAGAGTAGTCGCAAAATACTTCGGACGTTCTTCCGCATAAAAATGGCTTCCGTCGTCGGGAGCGATCTCTACCCAGGAAATTGCCTCCTTATTTGTTTTCCAGATTATAGTAGCCTCATTTTCTCCCAGATTTTGCAGATAAGGACCGTGGGTAACTTTCAAGTTTTCGTTTCCTAAAGCAGAAAGGGAAACAAAGAGAAGAAGAAGTAAGATGTTCGTTTTCATGATATTTCATTTTATGAGAGTATATTCGGAAAATAAATACTTCACTTATTACCCCAAGAGGTTTCCAAAAAATGAAAAACCTCTTTGTTTAGCCCCCAACCCCCTGAAGGGGGCTACTGATATTCAATGATTCACAAGTCCCCTTTAGGGGATTTAGGGGTTAAAAAGTTCTATTCAGACAGCTTTCCAGTGATACTCAATATCTCAAGAAACACTCTCCAGAGTATCTAGGTTAAGAGTTCATTCCGGACACACTCTCATAACAGATTATTTAAGTTGTTTGAAGAAGTCATTTCCTTTATCATCTACGAGGATGAATGCAGGGAAATCTTCGACTTCAATTTTCCAGATAGCTTCCATACCCAATTCCGGATAAGCAAGGCATTCGATGCTTTTGATATTATCCTGAGCAAGGATAGCTGCCGGGCCACCGATAGATCCCAGATAAAAACCGCCGTGTTTTTGACAGGCATCGGTCACCTGCTGGCTTCTGTTTCCTTTTGCCAGCATAACCATGCTGCCGCCATGAGACTGGAAAAGATCCACATACGAATCCATACGGCCTGCAGTTGTCGGTCCCATAGATCCGCAAGCCATACCCTGAGGCGTTTTAGCCGGACCGGCATAATAGATCGGATGATCTTTGATGTACTGAGGCAAATCTTCCCCTTTATCCAGCAGCTCTTTCAGTTTGGCATGGGCAATATCTCGGCCTACTACTATAGTTCCATACAAAGACAAACGGGTAGCCACGGGATATTTGGTCAGTTCTGTCAGGATCTCTTTCATGGGACGGTTCAGATCTATCTTCACCACTTCACCTTCTCCTGCTTTGCGATATTCTTCCGGAATGTACTGAGCCGGATGGGTTTCCAGCTTTTCGATCCAAACTCCGTCTTTATTTATTTTCGCTTTGATGTTACGGTCGGCAGAACAGGAAACCGCCATACCCACCGGGCAGGAAGCACCATGCCGAGGCAGACGTACGATACGTATATCATGAGCCAGGTACTTTCCTCCGAACTGAGCGCCCAGGCCTATTTCATGAGCCGCTTTCAGCATTTTAGCTTCCAGTTCCACATCGCGGAAAGCCTGACCTCCTTCATTGCCTTCCGTCGGCAGACCGTCGTAATATTTAGTAGAAGCCAGTTTAACTGTTTTAAGGCAAGCGTCCGCCGAAGTTCCTCCGATCACAAAAGCAATATGGTAAGGAGGACAAGCCGCCGTACCCAGTGTTTTCATTTTCTCGATCAGGAATTTCTCCAGAGATTCCGGATTCAGCAAAGCTTTCGTTTCCTGGAAGAGGTAAGTCTTGTTGGCGGAGCCTCCACCTTTAGCGATACATAAGAATTTGTATTCGTTACCGTCTATTGCCTGAATATCGATCTGAGCCGGAAGATTGGTTCCGGTATTCTTCTCGGTATACATATCGAGAGCGATGGTTTGGGAATAACGAAGATTCTCTTCCGTATAGGTTTTGTAAACCCCTTTGGACAAAGCCTCTTCATCGCCGCCGCCCGTCCATACCTGTTGTCCTTTCTTGGCAATGATAGTAGCCGTACCGGTATCCTGGCAGAAAGGAAGAACGCCTTTTGCCGATACTTCCGCGTTCCGTAACATCGTCAGCGCAACGAACTTATCGTTTTCGCTGGCTTCCGGGTCGGCAAGGATAGCCGAAACCTGCTTTTGATGGGCAGGACGCAGGAAAAAAGCACAATCGTGGAAACAGGCATTCGCCAGTTTCGTTAACACTTCGGGTTCTACTTTCAGGATCTCATTTCCTTCGAAAGACGATGTAGAGATACCTTCCGTAGTTAATAAATAATACTCTGTAGTATCTTTTCCCATTGGGAAAGGTTCCTGATACTTAAAAGGGGGTGTAGCCATGTTATTTCTATTATTTCAGATAACAGTCACCAGTAAACAGTGATCAGTAAACAGTGATCAGTTAAAAAACCGTCATTATTTACTGCTTACTGATCATTGCTTACCGATAACTGTTCCTGTTCATTATTTATATATACTATTTATTGTTCACTGTGTAACTGATTACTGGTGACTGTTCACTGTTCACTGTAATCCTGGTAAAGGAAATCGTTGTAAGGGAATCGCTGTACATGGATCTCTTTCACTTTCGAATACAACAATTCTTTCAGTTCCTCTATATTCTGTTTGTTTTTAGCGGAAATAAAAATACAATTCTCATTCAGCTTGCTCATCCAGGTCTTTTTCAACTCTTCGAGTGAAATATTCTCTTTGGTTTTAGGAGTAAGATCGTCCTCTTCTTTTTCCACGTACGAAAAAGCATCGATTTTGTTAAAAACAATCAGAGTAGGTTTATTTTCCTGGGTAATATCGCTGAGCGTTTTAGTAACCACATCCAGTTGTTCTTCAAAAGCCGGATGAGAGATATCCACCACATGTACCAAAAGATCCGCTTCCCGCACCTCATCGAGGGTCGATTTGAACGATTCGATCAGTTCTGTGGGTAATTTACGGATAAAACCTACGGTATCGGAAAGCAGGAAAGCCAGATTATCGATGGTCACTTTACGCACTGTGGTATCCAGGGTTGCAAAAAGTTTATCTTCAGCAAAAACATCCGATTTACTCAAGAGGTTCATCAGGGTCGATTTACCAACGTTCGTATATCCGACGAGTGCCACCCGCACCAGTTTGCCTCTGTTTTTTCGTTGATTGGCTTTTTGTTTATCTATCTCTTTCAGGTCTTCTTTCAGTTTGGTTATCTTGTTGAGGATGATACGGCGGTCGGTTTCCAACTGTGTTTCACCGGGACCACGCATCCGGAATCCGCCGCTACCGCCTCCGCTCTGGCGCTCGAGGTGAGTCCACAAACGCTTCAGGCGGGGAAGCATATAATTGTACTGAGCCAGTTCCACCTGCGTTTTCGCATGAGCTGTTTGTGCCCGTCCGGCAAAGATATCCAGGATAAGGCTGGTACGATCCATGATCTTGACTTTCAGTTCCGCTTCCAGATTCCGCAATTGTTTGGGCGACAATTCATCATCAAAAATAACCATACTGATCTCATTTTCTTCGTCTTCGGTATATGCTTTTATCTCCTGAAGCTTGCCCGAACCCACAAAAGTAACAGGATGAGGATAGTCGAGCCGCTGGGTAAACCGTTTGGTAGCTTTTATTCCCGCCGTACTCGCCAGGAAATCCAGTTCGTCCAGATACTCCTGAGATCTCGCTTCGTTCTGTTCGGGGGTGATTAACCCCACCAGCACTGCATTTTCCGTTTGAGTTTCAGTAAGTATAAATTCTTTCATTCAAATTTTTCAATCGTTTAATATAGAACTACAAAATTAATACTTTTCAAGGAATAAGGCTAATATTCAGAAGAATATGTTTAATAACATATTTTGTGAAAAATAAAGAAAAAAACAGAAGAAAGTAGACAAGAGGAAAAGAGGAAAGTGACAGAGAAAT